>JADGHY010000311.1 GCA_019683625.1 Thermoflavifilum sp.
GGTAATTCTTCATCCCATCCCCCAGCTAATACAATTAACCTGCGAGGAGTTAACCAACATGTAATATGTGATATCCAACCTAGTTTTAACCATTCATCATTGGTTATATCTTCCCAAGCAGGTAAACTTGGCTGCCAGAATAGATTTTCCTTTCGGTAATCTGATGTATAAAAGCGTGCCAATTTTCCGTTGGCTACATAGTCTTCTTCGCCGGTTCCGGTAAATACGTTCATCTGTGCTGCAATCTTTTCGGGATCCAGGATATCATCTGCATCGAGGTATTGAATGTATTTTCCACTCGATAAGGCAAATGCCTTGTTTCGTGCAGCACATCCTCCGCTGTGGGGCTGCTGCACTGCTTTGATGGTGTAGGGAAAGCGCTTCTGATAAGCCTGAATGACTTCCCAGCTTCCATCGGTCGACGCATCATCTACAACGATAAGCTCCAGATTTCTGTAGGTTTGGCATAAAACTGATTCAATGGCTTCTCCGATATAGGGCGCCTTGTTGTAACTCGGCATTAATACGGAAACCAAAGGTTGATTCATGCGTATATGTTTTGTATCGTATCCTGCTTCTTCTTCCTATACTCCCGCACCTGTTCCTTTACCAATTGCTTTAATTGCATGAATGCACTTATCTTAAAAGCCCATACCAGGCCACCATACAAGCATATCCCAACAATCACCTGAATAGCCAGTATGGCCAGATGAGAGAGCTGAGCCGGCAACACCAGATTGAGTGCATACACCCCCGTGGCCATTACGGCTGCCAGCAAAAACTGCGGCAGCACCGCTTTATATACCTCCCAAGCCTGCATGCCAATGAGCCTGCCGGGAACATGTAACACCGGATAAGCCAACAACACATTCACCATCAGGTAAGCAATCGCCACCGCCTGAATAGAACCCATAAGAATACCAATGACAATGGCTGCCACAATACAGGGCGAGGCAAACAAGCCCCACCCGAACATCCAGCTGGTGCGCCCTTGCGACATATAAATCCAGCCATTGGGGTTGCCTATGCTCTGCAACAAACCCACGAAAGCCAGGATGCGGATGATGGGCACGGCGGCTTCCCATTTTTGCCCGAAAATGCCAATGATAAAATGATCGGCCGCAGCTACCAGCCCCAACATCATGGGAAAGCTGATGAGTGCAATGGTTTGTTCAACCTGAATAAATATGCGTTTCACCCGTTGCCGGTCATGCTGAATGGAAGCTAATGCCGGAAACATCACATTGCTTACCAGGCTGATCACCTGGCTGATGGGCAACAGCATCAGGTTATAGGCCCGGGAATAAATACCCAACGCATCGGCACCCATGTATTTACCTACCAACAAGTCATCGGCCCGGCGGGCCCAGTAATTCAAGGTATTAAATCCGGTCAGGTATGCACTGAAGGAAAACAAATCCTTTACATGCGAGACCGACCATAGCAAGCGGGGCCTCCATCGGGCTGCGAGGAACACGAAGGGCAAGGTAAACAATTGCGCAGCAAGATTTTGTGCCACCAGGCTCATTACACCGGCACCCCGGAAAGCCAGCACCACGGCCACCAACCCACTGAAGGCGGTGGAGCCCACACTGATTTTATTGATGACAGCAAATTTCATATTGCGCTGCAAGATGGCCCCTGGCACAATGCCTAAAGCACCGAGCAAAAACGAAAAAGAAAGAAACTGCACCACACGCGTAAGCGATGGCAGATGATAAAAATCGGCTATCCAAGGTGCTGCACCGAAAAAGATGGCGGTGAGGATGAGGCCAATCCCCACATTCACCCAGAAGATGCTGGACTGATGTTGTTCATCAATATGCTGTTTCTGCACCAATGCAGAACCAAAACCAAATTCCGTGAATATGCCCACAAAGCCAATCAATACCATGGCCATGGCCAATGTGCCATAGTCACGCGGATCCAGCAACCGCATCAGCAACACCGATAAGCCAAACTGCAGCACCTGATTGGATATCCTGCCAATCAGATTCCAGATTACGCCCTTTATGGTTTTCCGCTTCAAAGACATGGCAGTGAGTTATTTAAAAGCTTTTGGTAAACTTCCAAGTACATCTTACCCACATGTTCCATTTCCCAATTAGCTCTTGCAAATGCCCTATTTTTTTCTCCTAAATCGGTATGCAATAGGGAAACTGCCTGGTATAATGCATCAGCAACAGATTGGATATTTTTGGGATTAAAAACAGGATTTCCTGTAGCTCTTAAAATAGAGCCAACGTTTCCATAATTTGGTCCCACTACTAT
>JADGHY010000312.1 GCA_019683625.1 Thermoflavifilum sp.
CACGGGCACAGTAAGCCGTTTGCCGAATAACCGTTTCAGCAATAACTCCATGGCCTTTGCCAATTCAAATTATGGATTTAAGAATATTGTACGCACCGCAACGGCCGAGCTCAACAGCAATTTCAATAACAAGATGGCCAATCAATTTCTGTTGGCTTACACCCGTATCCGCAGCACCCGTACATTTCCCGGCAAGGTATTTCCTACCATTGACATTTTTGATGGCAATGGAAGCAATTACATCAGCGTGGGAATGGATCCATTCACCTACCACAATGATGTCATCAATAATATTTTCAGCGTCACCGATAATTATACCTATTACGTGAAGACCCATACCATCACGGCCGGAGCTACATTCGAATATCAGCGGGTGGGTAACATGTTTATGCCCGGATCAGAAAGCTATTATGTGTATAACACCTTAAATGATTTTATCACCAACCAGGCTCCGGTGTATTATGCTTATACCTATTCGCTGGTGAATCCGGGTGGGGGTGTATATTCTGCTAATCTGAAGATTGGCCAGTTGGGTATTTATGTCCAGGATCAATATGATGTGAACAGGGCGTTGCGCCTGACAATTGGACTTCGTGCCGATAAACCTATTTATTTCCAGCAACCGCTTGAAAATCCGGCTATCACCCAATTAACATTCCCGGATGAAAACGGGAATATGACGCATTATACCACTGGTAAATGGCCTAAAGGTTCGGTATTATTTTCCCCCAGGGTTGGTTTCCGTTGGGATGTGAAAAAAGATAATACCCTGATTGTGCGTGGCGGTACCGGCATTTTCACCGGGCGCATTCCCTTTGTATGGTTAACCAATATGCCCACCAACAGCGGCATGTACCAAAACAGCGTACGCGTCACTGATCCTGCACAATTGGTGAATTATAAATTTAATCCCGATCCCAATGCCTATCTGAATAATTTCCCCAAAACACCTTCGGGCACGGTGCCAGCCAATATTGTGCTGATTGAACCTAATTTCAAATTCCCACAGGTATGGCGTACCGATCTGGCCGTGGATAAGTCTTTAGGCAATGGCTTGGTTGCAACCCTCGAAGCTATGTACACCAAAGATATCCATGCGGTGAGAATGCGGAATGCCAATATGAAAGATCCGGATAGCATTCTGGTTGATGCACCTGGATTTACACGCCCACGCTTCACTTCAGCAAGCAACCGGTATTATTACAGCAATATCTCTTCAGCTATTGTGTTGGGTAATACCAAAAAAGGATATGCTTATTCCATCACGGCACAATTGAGCAAGTCCTTTTCCAACGGCTTCTATGGTTCAATAGCTTATACCTTCACCCAGTCGAAATCCGTAACAGATAATCCGGGCTCACAAGCCACATCTGTGTGGAACTCCAATCCCAATGTGGGGACTTCAAATGCCGTGGAATTGGGTTATTCGTCTTATTTTGTGCCTCATCGTATTGTGGCCGATATTTCCTATCGGTTTGAATATGCCAAACATTTTGCAACAACCATTTCCATCTTCTATCAGGGCGAGAATGATGGCAACTATAGCTATGTGGTTAATGGAGATTTGAATAATGATGGAAATAACTCAACCGATCTGATGTATATTCCCAAGAGCGCAAGTGAAATCACCTTCCTCCCATATTCCACAAAAGATGCAAATGGGAATACCATCACTTTTTCGGCTCAACAGCAACAGGATGCTTTTGAAAAATTCATCAACAGCTCACCTTATCTGAAAAAGCATCGGGGAGAATATGCCGAAAGGAATGCTGCGCTGTATCCCTGGTATAATGAAGTGGACCTGAAGCTTCTTCAGGACTTTTATATTATCACAGGTAAAAATCAAACCAAGCATAATTTGCAATTCTCGGTGGATATTCTCAATTTCCTGAACTTAATCAACAAGAACTGGGGAATTGTGAAAACCACATACACCCGGAATCCTCTTATCTTTAAAGGGCTGAATAATGGTGTACCTCAATACAATCTGCAGAGCATAGGCGGTGTACTGGTAGATCATGCTTTCCAAGATGTAATCAGTCCATCCAGCACATGGTACATGCAGTTAGGGCTGAGGTATAGTTTTTAAAGTGCGTCAGGCTATTTTTAAGATCCCGCAATCAATTAGGTTGCGGGATCTTTTTTTCGGGAATTAGATATTATCTTGCTGGAGGTATGAACAAGAGTATGGTGTTGATGAGTTATGTTATTGCTTTTTGCGTGTTTGGTGCAACTTTACAGGTTCGCTCACAA
>JADGHY010000024.1 GCA_019683625.1 Thermoflavifilum sp.
GATATTTATGGATAGCCGGCAGGCCTCCAATGCGGTGCACATCCTCCATCAAATATCTTCCGCTGGGTTTAAAATCACTCAATACCGGCACCCGATCGCTGATGCGTTGAAAATCATCCAACGAAAGCGGAATATCTGCAGCTTTGGCAATGGCAATAAGATGCAAAACCGCATTGGTAGAACCACCTAACACCATTACCATGGCAATGGCGTTTTCAAATGATTGCTTGGTAAGAATATCTTTCGGTTTAAGATCTTTTTCCAGCAACAGCCGAATGGCTTTTCCTGCCTCCAGGCATTCCTTACGCTTTTCCTCGCTGGTGGCCGGATAAGACGAGCTATAAGGCAGAGATAGCCCCAACGTTTCGATGGCTGTGGCCATAGTGTTGGCTGTATACATTCCTCCACAGGCTCCTGCACCCGGGCAAGCATGCTGGATAATGCCCTTGAAATCTTCCTCGCTCAATTTCCCGGCAATTTTCTCGCCCAGGGCTTCAAAAGCCGAAACAATATTTAACTCACGTCCCTTGTAATGTCCGGCGGCAATGGTACCCCCGTAAATCATGATAGAAGGCCGGTTCAGCCGGATCATAGCCATCACCGAGCCCGGCATGTTTTTATCACAACCCGGAATGGTAATCAGGGCATCATAATATTGCGCCCCGCACACGGCTTCTATAGAATCGGCAATGATTTCCCGGGATACCAGCGAATAACGCATCCCATCGGTTCCCATGCTCATCCCATCGCTTACGCCAATGGTATGAAAGATCAATCCCACCATCTCTTGGGCCCACACGCCCTGCTTCACCAGCTTTGCCAGATCATTCAGATGCATGTTGCAGGTGTTACCCTCATACCCCATACTGGCAATCCCTACCTGTGGTTTTGCCAAGTCTTTTTCCGTGAGTCCGATCCCATATAACATAGCCTGGGCGGCAGGTTGAGTGGGATCTTGTGTCAGCACCCGACTGTATTTGTTCAAAATGGCCATAATCCTTTCCTGCATTTCTTGTTCAAACCTACACGTTAAGCTCATGCAGCCTAAACCTGATTTGCGGGAAGTTACGATGTAAAAACGATTCAAATACCAATTAAATAATTGATTAGCAATACGTTATTTTTATTTTTTTTCCGATTAACAAGTAAATTCCTGTTTATCTGGTTTTCACCAAAGATTTTTTACACTACTTTGCGTTTGTATTACACAATCTATTCCTTTACCCGTCAAACGTCTCGCCATGTTCAACCGTTCTTTTCGCTTTGCCATGCTCTTGCTGGGGATATGTTGCCCATTTGGATTGCAAGCCCAGCAAACTCTGATGCCTCATAGCCTGGGAGATATCCAGAAGGCGGAAAAACTGCCTGCGGGTATGCGTTTCACTACTACTGATCATCATCTGGTGTGGATCACCAGTTATTCGCCCACCATCATCCGGGTGCGTATTACTGACCTGCAGCCTGCTGCCGATCAATCTTATGCTGTGACCGCAAATGCCCAAAATGCTTTTACGCAGATTCAGGAAAATGCTACAGAATGGATTCTACGAACCGATTCAATAGTGGTGCATGTCGGGAAAAAGCCTCTGCGGATAAGCTTTTATGCCACAGATGGCAGCTGGCTCGATGGTGATGATGCCGGGCTGGGCATTACCTGGCAAGGCAGCCAGGTGTACAGCTACCGAAAGCTGCTGGATCAGGAAAAATTCATTGGCTTAGGTGAAAAAACCGGTCCCTTAAACAGGCGAGGGCTTTCCTATGTCAATTGGAATACAGATGCCGGCTATCAAACCTATAGTGATCCCCTTTATGCCACTTATCCTTTTTACATAGGCATTCTGCCTGATCATGTGTTCGGACTGTTTTTCGACAACACGTTTAAATCTTTTTTCAATTTTGGCGGCTCCACCGACGATCGCATGTATTTCTTTGGTGCAGAAGGTGGTGCAATGAATTATTATTTCTTGGGTGCTTCCACCGTTGCCGGTATTTTACAGGATTACACCTCACTCACGGGCCGCATGCCCATGCCTCCCTTATGGAGCCTGGGTTATCAGCAATGCCGTTACAGCTATATGAGCCAGCAACAGCTGCTTGACGTGGCCCGCCGTTTCCGCCAGGATAGCCTTCCCTGCGACGTCATCTATTGCGATATCGACTACATGCGGGGCTATCGGATATTCACCTGGAATCCGGAAACCTTCCCCGATCCAAAGGCGATGACCGATACATTGAAATCCTTGGGCATGCATCTGGTAACGATCATCGATCCGGGAATTAAAATCGACTCTAACGGGTATGAACCTTATCTATCGGGTATCAGAAATGGATATTTCGCGCATTATCCCGATGGGAAGCCCTACACGGGGAGTGTGTGGGCAGGAAGGAGCCATTTTCCGGATTTTATTCGTCCAGAAGTGCGCCAGTGGTGGGGAAAACAATTTGAGGGGCTTGTGCACAGCGGCGTAACAGGTTTCTGGAACGATATGAATGAACCGGCGGCCTGGGGGCAAAACATCCCTCCAGTGGTGGAATTTGGGAAAGGTTCCGCTACGACCACTATTCAAGAAGTACACAATGTGTATGGCATGCAAATGGCCCGCGCCACCTATGAGGGTACCCGCGAGTTATTGCAGGGCTACAGGCCCTTTGTGCTGACACGTGCAGCTTATTCGGGTGTACAACGCTATTCCGCCGAGTGGACGGGCGATAATTTTGCGACAGACGACAACATGATGATGGGCTATCGTACCCTAAACAGCATGGGACTCAGCGGCGAGTCGTTTGTGGGCATGGATATCGGCGGATTTAACGGCAATCCTTCTCCCGAATTATACGTGCGTTGGATGTCGCTCGGGGTGTACACGCCTCTTTTCCGCAACCATACGGCTAAGGGCAACACCTCTCATGAGCCTTGGGCCTGGGGCGAATTCAACGAAGCCCTGGTTCGCCATTTCCTGCAAACCCGCTACCAGCTTCTGCCCTACTTGTATGCTTGTTTTTACACCTCCCATACCACAGGCATGCCCGTGAATCGCAGCCTGGCCATTGACTATACCCACGATGAACATATTTATGATCCACGATTTGATGCCGAATTCCTCTTTGGCCCCTTCATCCTGGTGGCTCCGGTAGTGTCAACCCAACAGGCTGCTGAAGTTTATCTCCCACACGGGCAATGGTATCGGTTCAGCACAGATCAGCGCTATGCAGGCGATACCAGCTGGTGGGTGCCGGCTCCCCTGGATGATCTGCCGGTATTTGTCCGGGCAGGTGCTATCATTCCCATGCAAAATGCTGTAGAAAGCACAGCCCAGCCAACGGATGGCATCTTGCGCATCCATGTGTGGTATGGCCCCGACAGCACCTCCTTTACCTACTACGAAGATGATGGCCTCACCTATCAATATGAAAAAGGCGCATACCTGATTCGGCAAATATCTTTTCATCCTGCCGAACATCAGATCCGCATCAGCACACCGGAAGGGCATTTTACTTCCCGGTTCCGGCAAATAGAATGGATAGGACATGGATTCCCCGCCGATGCACAGTTTAGCGTAAATGGCCAACCCGTGAAGGTTAGCACACAACACCACGGAAATATCGTGTCTATTACCATTCCGGCAGATAACCAGGCTATTATAATCAGCTGGCATAAATAAATGATCTGATAAATAATACCTGGTGTCTTATTTTTGTGCTAACGCAAATCATTACCAACCCGTTAAACAGTACGCTTATGCTTCCTACGAAAGGTTATGCAGCACACAATGATCATGATCCGCTTGTGCCTTTTACCTTTTCACGGCGCGACCCAGGGCCACATGATGTGTTGATTGAAATCCTTTATTGCGGTGTTTGCCATTCCGACCTGCATCAGATTCGCAACGAATGGCATGAAACCATTTACCCCATTGTGCCCGGGCACGAAATTGTCGGACGTGTTGTGCGTACAGGCAATGCAGTGACCCAATTCAAAACAGGCGATCTGGCAGGTGTGGGCGTATTTGTTGACTCTTGTCGCCAATGTGAAAATTGCAAGCAGGGACTGGAACAATATTGTGAACAAGGTATGATTGCCACCTACAACAGCTGGGAAAAAGATGGCAAGCACTACACTTTTGGTGGATATTCGAATCAAATTGTGGTAGATGAACATTATGTGCTGCATGTGCCTGAAAACCTCGACCTGAAAGGAGTTGCACCCATGCTTTGTGCAGGCATCACCACCTATTCCCCTTTGCGTTATCTGGAAGTGGGTGAACATACACGAGTGGCTATTGTGGGTTTAGGCGGACTGGGACATATGGGATTAAAATGGGCCGTATCTTTCGGTGCTGAAGTGACCCTCATCAGCTCCTCTCCCCACAAAGAAGCAGATGCCCGTAGATTAGGTGCACATCATTTTTTGTTTTCAGGCGACGAGCAAGCCATGAAAAAACATAAAGCGCATTTTGATGTTATCTTAAATACTATTTCAGCTCCACATGATTACAACCGTTATCTGCAGTTGCTTCGCTTAAATGGCGTGATGGCCGTGGTAGGCTTGCCACCGGCTCCCCAGCAGGTGGAGGTCTTTAACCTAACCAATTTCAGAAGAAGCATCATGGGTTCCATGATTGGTGGTATCCGGGAAACACAGGAAATGCTGGATTTTGCGGCTGAAAAACAAATTACCGCCGACGTGGAACTCATTGCCATGCAGGATATCAATGCTGCGCTTGACCGACTGGCAAGAAATGATGTGAAATACCGGTTTGTGATTGACATGTCAACCCTGCAATGAATGAACCTTGCTTTTGCTAAAAGAAAAAAGCTGTGATCAACCTCACAGCTTTTTTTTATCATCCTGGAAATTATTTCACCCTCATCGGTTAAACGTGTATCTGACCGATAATCCAAATTCACCGCCAAAAAAGCCTGCAAAGGGTGTAAGGTTGATCATGGGTTTCCAATCCAGGCTTAAATTCAGTGGTGCGGAAGGAATCGTGTAATCAATGCCTAAAATTCCATCTACACCCAGGATAAAGGCTCCACTGCTGTAATGCTTATTGCTGTAATCATATCCACCGTTTAATCCGCCAATATGTGCTCCACCACCCACATACCATCCTAATCCCGCCGGATCACTGAATGGCTGATGCACTTCGTACAAACCGGTTAAGGTAAACCAGTCGGGTCCCAGCCCCAAAATGCCTTCCAGGGCTGAGCCCCCGCCTATATAATGCTGCAATGTAACCCCACTGGGATTTCCTAACCTTACGCCCAATGCAGTCTGATATTGCTGGGCATCACTATGCATATAGGCTATGCTAAGCAGGCATATCGCGGCAAAAAGCATTTTCTTTATCATAAAAAATATTTTTTGAGTGCATTAAAGAAATATATTAAGCAAAAGTAATAGCCTTTTGATGAATTAAGCCACTATGATGAAGAAATATTTTTTAAAAGGCAAAGCGAAAAGCAAACTGAAAACGACCAGCAATAGAGCCAGTTCCATGAGTAAATTGGATATATGGCCTCCAATCAAAAGCCATATTCAGCGGAGCCGATGGAATTTTAAAATCCATACCCAGCACGGGCCTTACACCAAAATCCGTTTCGTTGTTATCAAAAAACAGTTGCGGGCCCATGCCCAGATACCATTTTAATCCTGACGCTCCTGCAATATATCCATGATAAGCATACAATACATTTAGCCCCGTGAGATTAGCGGGAAAGAATAACAAATTGGCTTCACCTACATCATGCGGTGTAAAAAAATGTTTGGCCGAAATGCCCACTCCAGTAGCACCATCCCCAAAATCTACTCCCAATCCGATTGCTGTTCGATAATCTCCACCGCTGTAGGTTCGTTGTGCAGAAAGAGGGGAAAGCCAAGCCGTGGCGAATAACCATAATCCTATGCCTGCCGTCAGGCGAACGAGCGGTAAAAAAGAGCTTTTCATAATCGTACAGGTTTAGATGAAACATGATTCGCTTACCTCATAGCATGTATTATGCCAAAATTTTTGTGCTCCTTTTCCTTAATGCACGAACGTATTTTAAATACAAGTATCCTGATAATCCGGAAACAAAAGAACCAATAAGAATGGACAGTTTCGCAATCAACTGCCAGTCATCCACATCAAAAGCCAAGGTGGTAATGAAAATAGACATGGTGAAACCAATCCCTCCCAGCAAACCCACTCCGATGATATGCGGCCATTTGACCCTTGAAGGCAAGCTGGCTAACTTGAACTTAACCAGCAGATAACTGAATGCAAAAATGCCTAAAGGCTTACCCAATATAAGTCCCAGCATGATGCCCCATCCCAGCGAGGATCCCAGTAAACTTATGGTACCCACAGGAATATGTACCGCAGTATTGGCCAGTGCAAACATGGGCAACACCACAAAATTCACGGGAACATGCAATTGTTTTTCTAACCGGGCAAATAAGGAAAGCGGTAAACAAAATGCTGAGAGCACGCCCGCAATTGCGGCATGTACACCCGAATTCAACATGCTATACCACAGCACACACATGGGCAACACATACCAACTCAGGCGTTGCAACTTAAGGAAATTAAATATGAGCATCAGCGCTACCATTGCCGCAGCTATCAGCAGATAAAGCTTATGAATTTGTGCGGTGTAAAACACAGCAATCACAATGATAGCCCCCAGATCGTCAATAATAGCTAATGCAGTAAGGAATATTTTTAAGGATCCGGGTACCCGATTGCCCAGCAAAGAGAGAATACCCAATGAGAATGCAATATCTGTGGCCATTGGAATACCCCAACCATGTACATAAGGTTGATGCAGATTTAACACAAGATAAATGCAGGCCGGTATGCACATCCCTCCAAGAGCAGCACCTACCGGCAGAATAGAACGCCGGAATGAAGCCAACTCGCCTTCCCAGAGCTCACGTTTGATTTCCATACCCACCAGAAAAAAGAATACTGCCATCAGGCCATCGTTAATCCATAATAGCAAACTATTTGGCAGATGCCCTACAGGAACCTTAATGGGCCGCTCCCGATGCCAAAACGCATGGTAAGCCGAAGCATTACCCACATTGGCCATCACCAATGAAATAACCGTGCAGCAAAGCAGAATAATACCCACAGCCTTTGAGCTGCGGATAAAATCTAAAAACATGCGTGTGAGCCGATTGCTTAATAATGCCCGATTGGTAAAATAATCTTTTCTCATTCATTATCTATTTCACATGACGTAAAATAGCTAAAATAATCTTAAAACCTCTTCTTTTGCCAGCTTCTTGGCATGATTCTTTATGTACAGCAATATGAAATACTTTTTCTCAAACCTAAAAAACATATCACCATGAACAAGAAAAATGCATACTTAATTGGCTTAATTGCCGCTGCTACAGCCGGATTGGTTGCTGGTTTGCTATTGGCACCTAAAAAAGGAGCTGAATTGAGAAAAGACATCAAGGAAAAAGCCGATGAACTTTCAGAACAACTGAAACGGGTGGTAAAGAAAGGAAAAGAAAAAGCACAGGAAGCCGAAGATGCCTTTGAACATGCTATTGGTTAATATTTTGAAGCCTCGCATGAGGCTTTTTTCATGTTAGAATGGCATGATGGAGCATTCTGTCATGAAAGGCTATCATGCCATAAGTAATTTCTTAGTGTTGGAAGCAAGGTTACACCGCTTCCTGGGGTGGATGAATAGTGAATTTCTCCATGATGATAACTAATTCCCTGTGCAATATTGGCTTTCAATAAAAGAGGACCATCCAGATCAGCTTCATCTGCCAATGGTAAAAGATGGGCTGCGGCCGAAGTGCCCACCATACTTTCATTCATCGAACCTATCATCACCTGCAAACCTAATTTCCTTGCCTGTCGGATCATGCGCAATGCCGGTGTGATGCCCCCGCATTTGGTAAGTTTGATGTTGATACCCTGGAAATATTTTGCACAGGACACTACATCGTGTTCAGTTACACAACTTTCATCAGCAAATAATGGCAAAGATGGATCTGCAGAAAATGCTTCCAACAAGCCATCTTCCTTTGCAGGCAAGGGCTGTTCAATGCATGCAATCTGAAGTTGTTGGCAAATCGGATAATAGGTTTGGAGTTGGGAAAACGTCCAACCCGCATTTGCGTCGATGCGGATGCCAGCATGGGTGTGCTTTCGAAGCATGCGGAGAATAGGTAAATCATCGGGTGTGCCTACTTTGATTTTATATATCGGCCAGGGATGAGCTTGCATTTTCTGCAACATCCTATCGGGCTCATCAATACCAATCGTATAATCGGTAAACGGCCTGGGAACGGGATCTTCGCACCAGAAACGGTACAATGGTTTTTGCTGTTTCCTGGCATACCAGTCCCACAACGCCATGTCCACAGCACATAAGGCAAAATGCATGAGATGGGTATTTTTCACAGATTTGCCCTGCAAGGTATCCTTTAATTGCTTCCACCAGATGTCCGGATCTGTAATTTGAAGCTGCTCAATGGTTTCCTGCATGCTTTTCAACAAAGTCACCAACTCATGCAGTTTTACCTGATAGTAAGCATTTTCTGCGGTTTCACCGTACCCGGTTATGTCATCCCGCGTATACGCCACAATCAATACAGGCTGCTCGCGCTTACTGTGTCGGGAAATGGTAAACTCATATTCAAAAGGTAGAATCAAGGGATATAGATCCAGTTTTGCCATATTCATCTCCGGCATGAAGCTACAACAAATTGGCTAACAATCCGTTTTCAGAAGGAGTTTACAGGTTAATGCAAATAAAAATGTCGGGTGTTTGCAAGCTATGGGCATATTTCCAAAAAAAGAAAAAATTCTAAAATAATTCCCTTACCTTTGTTCATTATTGTTTTATTTTAATTTTTGAATTGATCATGAAAACAGGAACCGTTAAGTTCTTTAATGAAAGCAGAGGATTTGGCTTCATTAAAGAAGATGACACCCAACAAGAAATCTTCGTGCATGTAAGCGGCATTAAGCAACCGCTGCGCGAAGGTGACAAAGTCACTTTCGAGGTGTCACAAGGCAAAAAAGGACTGAATGCAATTAATGTAAGAAAAATATAGTTTTCATTATATTAATTACATCGTGCCTGATCCCGTTTGGCTTTGCCAGACGGGATTTTTGTTTATTCCGGCTCCTGTTGGGGAATATGCTGATACCAGCAGATCTTGTCGTCACTTGAATTGAACGTTTCCAGCAGGCGTGCCTGCTGCAGCAAAGGTGCTGCTATCCCCTTTCCCAGCAAAACGGGGCTGTAGAGCACACGGGCTTCATCCCATAATCCGGCTTCAATGAAATGCGTGAGGGTAACGGCACCTCCTTCCACAAGGAGCGACTGCAGCTGATGAGCATAGGCATGGTTAAGCACCTGTTCCACCACAGGCTTGTCTCTTTCCAGACGAATCCATCGTGTGTTCCCCTGTTGACCGGATTGCTGAAAATTAAATATCCAGGTGGGAAGTGTGCCATCAAAGAGATGATGGCTGAGCGGTACCTGCAGATGGGGATCAATCACCATCCGCACCGGGCGTTGAGCAGCTGAAGCAGCTTGGATTTGAGCCTGCCAATATCGATTGTTAAGCTGAGGGTTATCATGCAGAGCCGTTCGCGCACCTACCAGAATAGCATCCTCTTCGGCACGCCACCGGTGCACCCAATAACGGCTATACCGATGGGAAATCTCAACTCGGGAACGATTGGCTGGCGCCAGATAACCATCCCGGCTCTGCGCCCATTTCAAGATCACATAAGGACGATGTCGCTGATAAAAGGTAAAAAATCGGCGATTGAGCCACTCAGCTTGTTGCTCCAACACGCCCACTTTTACCTGCACGCCTGCCTGTTGCAAACGATTTATTCCTTTGCCACGCACTTCGGGAAAAGGATCCCGATTACCAATGACCACACGAGGAATAGCATGGGAGATAATAAGATCTGCACAGGGAGGTGTTTTTCCGTAATGCGCGCAAGGCTCCAGATTCACGTAGAGCGTGCTTTCTTTGATCCGGTGAGTTGCTGAAGGCGCTACTGATCGCAGGCAATTGACCTCGGCATGAGGGCCTCCGAATTGCTGATGATAGCCTTCGCCAATGATCCGATCCCGATACACCAGCACAGCTCCTACCATCGGATTAGGCGCCACCCGCCCCGCACCCAGAGCAGCCAACTCTAAACAACGCCACATATACCGCTCTTCTTCCGTTAATAGCTCAGCTCCTTTCTGCAGATGCATACGATCCGATTTATCTTCGCCATAAAAATACATCATCTCTGCATGACCATTCGGGAGGCACTCGATCAGGGTAAACAAAGATTGGCAGCAAGTGGGCAATACGACATACGAGAGGCTGCTATCGTATGTGAATGGCTCATGGAGGCACTCACGGGATGGACTAAAACCCAACAATGGTTGCAAGCCACACATATTCTCTCGCCCGCTCAGCATCGGCAATGGGATGGCTGGTTGCAACGGGCAGAAAAAGGAGAACCTGTCCAATATATCCTGGAAAAAGCCTGGTTCTGCGGGATGACATGGAAAGTAACCGCTGATGTGCTCATTCCCCGTCCGGAAACTGAAGAATTGGTGCGCTGGGTTGCAGCAGCACATCACCATCAACCGGTTTCTATCCTCGATGTAGGCACGGGTAGCGGATGCATCGCCATCAGCCTGCAACGCTTCATTCCCGAGGCAAAGGTGTATGCCATGGATGTGGACGAAAAAGCCCTCCAAATTGCCCGGGAAAATGCTTTGCTGCACCAGGTTGCCGTAAGCTTTATCCATGCCGATATCCTGCATGCCGATACCTGGCATCGGATACCTGAAACAGATATCATCGTAAGCAATCCACCTTACGTGTCGCTTGCAGAACGCCACCAGATGGCTGAAAGGGTTGTTCGCTATGAACCAGCCAAAGCCTTGTTTGTTCCGGCACAAGATCCCCTCATATTTTATCGGGCTATCGCGCATTTTATGCAAGGCCATATAAGGCCAGCTGTCTTGTATGCGGAAATACATGAAGATCGCGGAGAAGAGGTCGCCCAATTGTTGCAGGCAGAGGGTTTTTCAGCTGTGGAAATCCGAAAAGACTGGTTTGGGAAAAACCGGATGATAAAGGCCCGTTACCCAGGTAACTTACCATAAGCGCCATCATACTTATCTTTACGAATCGGAATGGCTGAATTGTTTTAACGTATGCATGTATATCGATCTCCAGAGGAATTGCTGGCTAAAGGATTTGCACAGACTGTTGTCACCATTGGTACTTTCGATGGTGTACACAAAGGGCATCAAGTGATTTTACAACAATTGAAAGCCACATCTTGTGCGAGAAACTTGCCGGGTGTGGTCATTACTTTCGATCCTCATCCGCGCGAAGTGCTTCATCCCGAACAACCGGTATATCTCTTAAATACGCTGGAAGAAAAAATTCAATTACTTGAGCAACAAGGCATTGAACATCTGGTGATCGTGCCTTTTACCAAAGCCTTTTCCGAACTTTCAGCCGAAGCCTATGTGGAACAATTTCTGATGCATTATTTTCATCCGGCCGTCATCATCATGGGCTATGATCATCATTTCGGCCATGACCGGAAAGGGGATATTCACTTGCTGGAAAATCTCCAGAAAAAATTTGGATATACTTTGGAAGAGATACCTCCACAGGTCGTGCAACAAGTGACCATCAGCTCCACGCGCATCCGCCAATACCTCAGCCAAGGAAAAGTGGAACTGGCCAATGCACTGCTTGGTTATCCGTATAGCCTAGCTGGCGTCGTGGCTAAAGGTGATCAAATTGGCCGGCAATTAGGATATCCTACGGCCAACCTGCACCTCATTGATCCTCACAAATTAATTCCTGCACAGGGCGTATATGCTGCAACCGTACAAATTGACAATGAGCCTGCCTGCAAAAAGGGCATGCTAAATATTGGCTACCGGCCAACGTTTCATGGAAAAGAGCTGCGGATTGAAGTGCATATCTTCAATTTCGCTGATGATATTTACGGGCATTCCATGCGCATTTTCCTGCATGCTTATCTCAGGCCAGACCAATATTTCGAAAGCGCCGAAGCTTTACGCCGCCAGATGGATCATGACAAAATCCTTGCTTTGGAAAAATTAAGATAAGCTTTGTTGATGCCTTCTTACTGGTTCCACAACAGTTCTCCGTTATGCAGCAGGCCATACAACAAGGTGGTGACATGCAAGGCCTGCCAGATTTCATTGCGCATGATCAGCTCCCTCAACTCAAGCTTGCTCACCAGCACTACTTCTATTTCTTCGTTGGGATCGAGGGATTGCGGATGGGTTTGCTTGCCGCCCGTTGCCAGAAAGCCAAAACATAGGTTAGATTGGGTGGATGGATTGGGTGAAATTTTGCACAGCAGCTCAATCCGGGAAAAAGTATATCCGGTTTCCTCGCGCAGCTCACGTTCTACGGCCGCTTGAGGCGAGGCATCCGTGTTATCTACCACGCCACCAGGCAGTTCCAGAATCGTTTTCCCCAACGCATGGCGATACTGGCGGATCAAAATCACCTGTTCATCTTCCGTAAAAGCTAAAGCATTTACCCAGTTAGGATATTCCAGCACATAATAAGGATCCACGATTTTACCGGAAGGCGTTTCACACCGGTCGCGGCGCGCCGTAAACCAATTGTCCCGATACAAATATGTAGAAGATATCAGCTTCCACTGCATATCATGGTCCATCATACGCATGCAATTTTTACGACATCAATTCAGCTCACATTATTTTCCGCCATTGGCCTCCAGATCGTGCACACAATTGCTATCCAGCGCAGGCACCGGGCTGCCGATTAAAAATCCAAACAAGTCGCTGGTTTCGGTTTGGTAATACATCAAGCAATGTTGGTTATTGCAATGATGAGGATGTGCCGCATCTTCATGGGGCATTTGCATGGGACTTCCTAGGTTCACCAACCCCAACATATGCCCAAACTCATGTTCCAATACCGTAGCTTCAACAGATGTCCTACTTGCTTGCCCAATGCCTCCGCTGTTATCATGAATGGTTTTGGCAAATACACATACCGATGTATTGCGATAAGTGATACCCAGCACCTGCGCATCAGTATATTGTCCATTCACGTACAAGATAAATACGGCAATTTGATTACCGGTTGTAAAGGCAGTACGGTAGCGCGATTCAAGTTGCATAATATCCTGCAGGCTATAGGTGCTCTGTCCGGCATCTGCAATCTGATGCATGGTAATATGAATACCTGCCGATTTATGCAAATAAGTTTCTAAAAACGTTTGCAGTTGCTGTATGGCCTGTGCATCGGGAGCAACATCAGGCATATAAGCAATTTCAACCTGAAGCGTATTGTAAGGCGAATCACTTAAAAGATCATGCGCTGAAGCACCCGGTGCCTGGTTATTGGCCGAAGGCAAATGATCCGATGCAGAAGGGGATTGATCCTGTTTGTGGCAGGATAAAAGAATCATCCCCATCCAGCAAATCATCCAAATCGGAAAACGGATATGGCTTATCATATCATCAGCATTTTTGTAAGATCAATCTACCACATGCACCCCATCCACAATTTCACCCACATATATTTCAGGCGTCTTGTGAAATTTCTGCTTATATGTGGTAACGATGTACTCTTGAAAATCCTTGACCGCATCCCGATGCACAATATTGATGGTACATCCTCCAAATCCTCCACCCATCATTCTGGCACCTATTACTTCCTCCCGATTCAAAGTCAATTCAACTAGATAGTCCAACTCTTCACAACTCACTTCATATTGCTTTTGCAGCCCAGTGTGGGAGGCATACATCAAATCACCGAATTTTTCCAGGTCACCCTGTTGCAAACATATTCCTGCCATTAACACCCGTTCATTTTCTTCCACCACATACATGCAGCGCATATATATTAACGGAGGAATTTCCCGGATATGGTCATGCAACATGGCTTGGCTCACATCCCTAAGGCTTTTCACTTCGGGATGATATTGTTGTAAAATGGTTACCCCTTCTTCACACTGCCTGCGGCGTTCATTGTATGCCGATGATGCCAGAGCATGATGCACCATAGTGTTGCAAAGCACAATGCGGTAATCCGGAAATTGAAAAGGATAATATACATGTTCCAGCGTTCTGCAATCCAGGCGTATCAGATGATTGCGTTTTCCAAAAATATTAGCATACTGATCCATAATGCCGCAACGCACGCCCACATATTGATGCTCGGCCTGTTGGCCTATTAAGGCCAGTTCAAGAGGAGAAACAGGAAGCTGAAACAATTGATGAAGTCCGAAACTGAAAGCTCCTTCCAACGCAGCCGATGAGGAAAGTCCCGAACCAATGGGAATATCGCCGTCAATCATAGCATAAAACCCCTGAAGCGCACATCCCTTTTGTTGCATAAAATGTACCACACCTCTCACATAATTTTGCCAGCCTTCTCCTTTGCGTACATGTGGAAGCTGAAATTTATCCACCTGCTGCAATTTCAGGGCATGTACTTCACAATGATCACTTCCCGAAGGGGAAAGAGCCACCACAATGGCCTTATCAATAGCGCCAGGTAACACATATCCCTCATTGTAATCGGTATGTTCACCAATTAGGTTTACACGACCAGGGGAAATAATCAATAGGGGTTCCGTTTGGAAATGACGGAGAAAGGCCCTCCGCAAAGCATCTAACTGCATAAATCTCTCCTTAATGATTAGGTATATGGGAAATAAAGTACGAAAACAAAGCTAAAAAAGTTTTTTGGTTATCCCGTGCTTCCCGCCTTGCCTGCCTCATATCGCTAATTTTTGTGTGGATTATTGC
>JADGHY010000025.1 GCA_019683625.1 Thermoflavifilum sp.
CATCATCAATTAGCTTACACAGCCGGTCTACATTCTTGGCTGCATTCTTCAGAAAGGTGCGATTTACCTCTTTGTCCTCGAGGGCGCCGTCTAACAAGGTATGAATATATCCCTGGATAGCGAAAATTGGGGTTTTCAGTTCATGGGAAAGATTCATCAGAAATTCTTTTCTGAATTTCTCGTTTTTGCGCAGAAGTTCCAGTTCATCGCGTTGTGCTGATGCCCATTGTTCCACATCGCGTTGTACTTCTTCGAGGGTTGGCCTGGGGAGAATATGGCTTTGAAAGTATTCTTCCTGCGGTGTGGCTTTGGTTTGATAGATGAGTTTATAAATCAATTTGATTTTCCGATACAGGAATTTTTCCATGAAATAGCGGATGATGGCATATCCTGCAATCCAGGTGATGATGCCAAGCCAACAGATGTGCAACAAGCGCATCCCCATGATGGTGGCTAACAGTATCACCGTCAGGCTAATAATAGCCGCAGCATAGAAAGACAGTTTTCCTGGTGTTGGATTTTTATCTGCATAGAACATAGGCCAGGCAATGATGCCAAATTTAGCAAGAATTTGGGCGTGGTTATGCCTGTGCAGATGAGAGATTATCCGTCGAATTTGTAACCCACTCCTTTAACGGTGGAAATCAGGTCGGCACCTATTTTTTGCCGGATTTTGCGAATGTGTACGTCTATGGTTCGGTCACCTACGATCACATCGGTGCCCCAAACCTGGTTTAAGATTTCATTGCGCATGAACACACGGCCGGGCCGCGAAGCCAGCAATTTGAGCAGTTCAAATTCTTTTTTGGCCAATACGATGGGTTTGCCCTGATAGACGACATGAAATTTTTCGGTGTCGATAATCAGATCCCCCACCTGCATAACGGGTTCATCTTCCTTCTTCATGCGCCTGAAAAGGGCATTCACGCGGCTGATCAGCAAATTGGGCTTAATGGGCTTGGTCACATAATCATCGGCACCCAGGTTTAAGCCTTCTATTTCGTGAGCATCATCGTTGAGGGCGGTGAGAAACAAGATCATGGTATCCTGAAAAGCAGGCTGGGCTTTTAATTCCCGGCAAACTTCCATGCCGTTTTTGCCGGGCATCATGATGTCTAAAATAATCAGATGGGGATGATAGAGTTTGGCTTTTTCAATGGCTTCTTGTCCGTCTGTGGCCACAAAAGTTTCGTAGCCGGCATTTTTCAGGTTATAGCTGATGATAGCCAGGATATCGGGTTCATCATCTACGATCAAAATTTTACCGGCAGAAGTGCTGTGCATAGTGATATTCAATCCTTTCAAGAGCAAATTTAACTGCCTTCATATTTTTTTTACTTAAAATTAACATTACGAAATTGTTAATTCAGGGGTATATCAGCTGTTTTGTGTACCGCTATCTGTGCAGGGTGCAGAAAAAATGGCGGTAAATTTGCAGGCTGCTAAGAAAAAAAATGATGATGCATTGTTTACTGATTTGGATGTTGGGATGGAACATGTTGGTTGCGGGCAAACCCGATACCATTGGCATTTCGGTGCCCATTAGCCGGCAATGGATACATGAACAAATCAATCGGGCTCAGGCCGAAGCTTTGCGTGCGTTGTATTCAACCTTAGATACCACTGCGGCTAAGGATAATCCTCGTGAGCAGAAGGCCCGCGAGGCACTTACCAAGGAAGTAAACAATATGCAGCTTTTTGTGGAAAGCAGTGCTTACGAACACCGCATCAAATATTATTATCTCTATGCAATTTATCATGTGCTGAGCCTGTATGCTTATCAGGTGCAGCATGGCGAGCTGGATGCCCTGTTGGCTCCGGTGTTGATGGATCAATTTCATGACATGATGCAGGCCGATATGCAGGGTAAAAGCATTGCAGATTGTCTGGATGGCGTACCTTATCAGGTGGGGTTTATCAATATTGAAGGTTTCCCCAACAATTATGGTTATCGGGTGGCGCGCACCATCTTGTTTCGGGCATTTGCAGCTGCTCATCCCGAAGAAGTGCTCAGCACATTACAGGGGCCTTATGCCGAGTTTTTGAATGAACCTTTCACCGATACTATTATTGCAAGGGTGGCAAGATTATATCCGCAACGCGTGTATGATTATGCCACTTCTTTTACTGCGGTGGGCAATGCCATTCGCCGCAATCCCGATTCCCTGGTGCAAACTATTGTGCGCATTGGCCGTTCGCCTCATGCCATTCAGATCCTGCCCTTTCTGGATGAGCTGTTGCATGGGCAATATACCATTTCACAACTGGAAAAAATTATCCCCAATGAAGATGCCTACTATCACCTGTGTGTGCAGACTGTGATAGAGATGCGCAGGAAATGGCTGAACGACACACCCGTGCTGAATCTGAAAGGGATGGAGCAAAATGTGAAGCGGCTGGCCCTGCATTATATTCGCACGATTAACGATTTGCACGACACCTTGGATGCCGTACGTTTTGCTTGTGTAGATGCATTTACCCCGCAGGAAATCTATTACCTGATCATCAACGGAGAAGAAGAAATTTACACTTCCAGCTATGTGGGGCTGTTTAAACGGATGATGCAGCGGATGAATCCCCAGCGGGGAGATCTGCTGCTGATGTCGGTATACTTTGACCGGTTTAAGAAATTCATCACCATGTCGGCGGCCTATAATACGCTGAATGACTTTTTGCAATCTATGCCTGAAGCCAATGCTACGGCTTTAATGGAACAGTTTGTGAGCGGGCTGGAAAAAACGGAAACGCTGGAGGACGCTGTGGATGTGGCCGATGCCTTTGGCAGCATCAAAGATCCGCACTTGCTTGATTTTTTGCGCCGTGAGGTAGATAAAAATTTTCTGGCCATGCAAAAAAAGCAAGACAAACGCGGCCAGGTGATTTATGCCTTATTGGCTAGTTTATTTTCCAGCCGGGTTAACGATCAGCAAGATTCCGTATGGTCGCAGGATATCAGCCGCAAGTTTCACCTGCCTCCGATTGACAGGATCACTTTTTCCAGTCTGGCGGCCGATAGTGACCGGGTGTATGAAGAAGTATTTTTTTATGGAGATAAAGATGGCTTTCAATCTTTTAATAGTTTCATGAGCAGCTTTCGCGGCAATGAATGGAAGATTACCAAAAGCACATACTGGCTCACCATTGAGTCGTTGCGAGGCAAGCCAGTTACCATTTTTGTGAAGCTGCCCTTTGCCGATCCCGATCAGGATGAGCTGGCCATGAATAAACTCAATGCTTATTTAAATGCCCAGCAGATTCGCCCGACGGTATATATCCATCGCGGGCACAGCTATCATGTCAATGCCACCATTTCTCAACTGCAAAGCTCGGCAAGGATTGTGATCCTGGGCTCCTGTGGAGGCTATAACAGCCTGGCCTCGGTGTTGCAGATTTCTCCGCAGGCACAGATCATCTCTTCCAAACAAACGGGCACACTATTCGTCAACGAGCCCATCATTCGTGCCATTGAAGAAAACATCCTGGCCGGGAAAGATATCGTATGGGAAAAACTATGGAATCAATTGGCCACCGAATTCCGGAAATCGCCTCATTACGATCAGTTTGAAGATTATATTCCTCCTCATAAAAATATGGGTGCTATTTTCATTAAGGCTTACCATCAGCTGATGCAAGATCATGCCGACAGACCGGCGGCAGATGATGAACCCTAAAGCTCCTGCACATACCCATTGTGGGAATCCGTAAATTTGCAGGCTTAAGCCATTGGCCTTGTCTAGAAAAAAAATATTTGATGTGGGCCTGATGCGGCGGCTACTGCGTTATGCCAGGCCTTATCGCAGGTTGTTTTATGTGAGCGTAGCCCTGGCTATCCTTCTGGCTGCCATTGCGCCCGTTCGCCCTTACCTGATTCAGATCACGGTCGACCGCTACATTGCCCAGAATCTCCTGAAAATGGTGATTTGGATTACCGGGATTCAGGTGGGCATTTTGCTGGTGGAAACCCTGATGCGGTTTGCTTTTTCCTATCTCACCAGCGTGCTGGGGCAGTCGGTCATCCGGGACATGCGCATGGAGGTATATCGCAAAATCATCGGCCTGAATTTGCGCTATTTCGATCGTACGCCTGTGGGCACGCTCACCACCCGCACCATCAACGATATTGAAGCTATTAACGAAATTTTTTCCGAAGGGCTTATTTCCATCGTAGCCGATTTGCTTACCATCGTTTCCATTATCGTGATTATGCTGGTTACCGACTGGCGGCTGACACTTATTACCTTATCGGCATTTCCGATTCTGCTCATAGCCACCTATTTGTTCAAAGAAAGCGTGAACAAATCATTTTTTCGGGTGCGCAATGCCGTGGCGGCCTTGAATGCTTTTGTGCAGGAACATCTCTCCGGTATGGTGGTAGTACAGGCATTTGCCACCGAGCCTCAGGAATTTGAAAAGTTTAAAAAAATCAACCGGGAATATCGCAAGGCCAATATCGATGCCATCTTTGCCTATTCGGTGTTTTTCCCTGTCGTGGAAATTATTTCCGCCCTTTGCATAGGATTGCTCGTGTGGTATGGAGCTTACGAAGAGATTCACCAGATCAGCTCTGCCGGTATTATCATCAGCTTTGTGCTGTACATTAACCTGTTGTTTCGCCCTCTGCGCACGCTGGCCGATAAGTTTAACACCCTGCAGATGGGCATGGTAGCCTGTGAGCGCATCTTTAAAGTATTGGATAATGATGCTACTATTCCCAACACAGGCCACTACATTCCCGACAGGATAAAGGGAGAGATAACGTTTGACCGGGTTTGGTTTTCCTATGATGGAGAAGAATATGTGTTAAAGGATATTAGTTTTCAGGTAAAAGCCGGGCAAACCTTAGCTATTGTCGGGCACACGGGATCGGGGAAAACCAGCCTGATCAGTGTGTTAAACAGGCTTTATGAAATTCAGCGTGGTCGCATATTGATTGACGGGGTTGATATCCGCGAATATGAACTCAAGGCCTTGCGCAGCCGCATTGGTGTGGTGTTGCAGGATGTGTTTCTGTTTTCCGGATCTATTTACGATAACATCACATTGCACAATCGGCAAATCCCGCTGGAGAAGGTGGAACAAGCTGCCCGGCTCATTGGCATGCACGATTTTATCATGCGCTTGCCGGGAGGATATCATTATCGGGTCATGGAGCGGGGCACCACACTGTCTTTAGGGCAAAGGCAACTCATAGCCTTTATCCGGGCCATTTTGTTCGATCCGGCCATTCTGGTACTCGACGAAGCCACCTCATCGGTGGACACGGAATCGGAAATCCTTATCCAGCGCGCCATTGACACCCTCATCCAGGGCCGCACTTCCATTGTAATTGCCCACAGGCTTTCCACGATCCGCAAAGCCCATCAGATCCTGGTCATGGACAAAGGAGAAATTCGTGAAATGGGTACCCACGAAGAGCTGCTCAGCCGCAAAGGCTACTATTTTCGGTTGCACAGCATGCAATTTCAACAGGCCGAGACCGAGAGCTAAAAAAATTTGGCAAATACATGCCGGAGTTGCCCGATTAATCTTTACCTTTGCGCAAATTTTCTGACCGGATGGTGGGATCTTCTACAAAAATGGCTACTGTGGCTCGTTTCCTCATATTCATGCTGTTTTTTCCTGGTTTATTTTCAGCGGCACATGCAGCGGAAACCAGCTTCAGGCCCGACAAGGTCATCATGGAGCATATCAGCGATGCGCACGACTGGCATTTTTTTACCATCGATCATCACCCTGTGATCTGGCATCTGCCGGTGATCTTATATGTCCCCAAGCAAGGATTCACCATCTTTTCTTCGGCAAAATTTGAAGAGGGGCGCGTGCCGCACGATGGCTTTCAGCTGTTGACAGAAGATTATATTGCCAAATATCAGTTAGATCCTCAAAAATACCTGGAAGGCCATATCATTGCCGTGCATCCGGATGGCTCACCCAATCTGGATAAGCCGGTGTATGATCTGTCGCTTACCCGCAACGTCATCCAGATGATGTTGGCTGCAGCCCTGATGATTTTTCTGTTCACCAAGGTGGCCAAACGTTATCAGCAGGCTCCCCATCAGGCACCTCATGGATGGCAGAATGCTATTGAGCCGTTTGTCCTGTTCATCCGGGATGACGTGGCTCGTGCTTTTCTGGGTGATAAAGCAGATAAATACCTGCCTTATCTGCTCACCTTATTTTTCTTTATCTGGATCAATGCCTTGTTGGGATTGATTCCGGGTTCGGCCAATGTGCCCGGGAATATTGCCTTTACCGGTGTGCTGGCTTTGATTACCCTGTTTTTCATTGTGGTGAGCTCCACCCGGCAGTATTGGGGCCACATGCTCTGGCCTCCCGATGTGCCCATATTCGTGAAATTTATCCTGATTCCGGTTGAGATCCTGAGCTTTTTTACCAAGCCCTTTGCCCTTATGATCCGGTTGTTTGCTAATATGCTGGCAGGGCACTTGATTATCATCAGCATCCTATCGTTGATTTTCATTTTTGGCGGGCTGGCCGTAGCCGCGGGTTGGGGCTTTTCGGTGGTATCGGTAGCCTTCACGGTGTTCATGTATTTCGTGGAATTGCTGGTAGGGCTTATTCAGGCCTATATTTTCGTGAGCCTTTCGGCGCTGTTTATTTCACAGGCTTTTGAGACAGGCCATCATGGATCAGAAGAAGAAGCAGTCATTTAGTTTTATTCACCTATAAAAGTTCACATCAATATGGTTTCATTAGGGATTTTACTGGCAGCCGACGGACTGGCAAAGATGGGTGCCGCCATTGGAGCTGGATTTGCAGCTATTGGAGCGGGCATTGGTATTGGTCAGATTGGCCGTAATGCCATGGATGCAATTGCCCGTCAGCCAGAAGTGGTGGGCGAAATCCGCTCTAACATGATTATCATGGCCGCCTTGGTGGAAGGGGTTGCCCTCTTTGCCGTGGTGGTGGCTGTGTTGGCCCTGTTCGTTGGCTAAAACTCGCATTACTGCATCCGGCGCAAAGGGCAAAGGATGCAGTAATTTTGTTCAGGCAAAATTTATAATTTTCGTTATATGAGTCTGTTACATCCTGATTTCGGGTTGATTTTCTGGACACTGGTGGTGTTCCTGATCACCCTGTTTATCTTGCGCAAATATGCCTGGAAGCCCATTTTGCACATGCTTGACCAGCGCGAGAAAATGATTGCCGACTCTATTGCTGCGGCAGAAAAGGTAAAAGCCGAAATGTCGCAAATGAAGTTGGAACATGAGCAAATCCTGGCCGAAGCCAAAGCTGAACGCAGCCGTATTCTTCGGGAAGCCAAACAAATGAAAGAACAAATCATTGAACAAGCCAAGGAACAGGCAAAAGAAGAAGCGCGTAAAATCCTGGACGAAGCCCGAGAAGCCGTGGAACGCCAGAAAATGGCCGCCATCACCGACATCAAAAACCAAATCGGCCTCATGGCTGTTGAGCTTTCTGAAAGAATCCTGCGCCGGGCCCTTTCCGAACCGGAAAAACAAGAGGCTTATATCAAACAACTGGTGGAAGAGGTGAAACTGAATTGATGACATCATTCAAATCTTTAACAGGTGAGAAATCTGCTCGTTGCTTCGCGATATGCCAAATCCTTAGTTGATCTGGCCCAAAATATGGGTCAGCTGGAGGCCGTGTATCAGGATGCGCAGCTGCTCGACCAGATGTGCAGGGAAAGCAGGCCTTGGACCAATTTTTTAAGAAGCCCGGTGATTAAACCCGATAAAAAAGAAAAAATCGTTACTCAGCTGTTGAAAGACCGCGTGCACACCCTCACCTATCAATTCATCAGGCTGCTGATCCGGAAAGGTCGTGAGGCACATTTACCCGAAATAGCCCGTGCAATCATCGACCAATATTTTAACCTGAAAGAAATCCATCGGGTACATATCACCACGGCTGTGCCGGTAGGCCAAGCAACCCATGAGCTGATCATTCGCAAGCTGCAAGAAGCGCTTGGCTGGAAACAGGTGGAATTACAGACCCGGGTAGATCCGCGCCTGATCGGGGGCTTTGTGCTGCAAACCGGTGATAGGCTGCTGGATGCCAGTGTGTATCATCAATTGCAGGAAATGAAAAAACAGTTTACCGACACCAGTTATGTGTACAATATTCGATAACAACAAGCATTTCAAATACTGATCACTTATGGCAGAGATTAAACCAGATGAAATATCCGCTATTCTTCGCGAGCAATTAGCTCACCTGGATACAGAAGTTTCGCTCGAAGAGGTGGGCACTGTGTTGGAGGTGGGCGATGGCATTGCCCGGATTTATGGACTGGAACACGTGCGGTCGGGTGAATTGGTTGAATTTGAAAATGGGGTGAAGGCCATTGCCCTTAACCTGGAAGAAGATAATGTGGGCGTGGTGCTTATGGGAGATTACACCGGCATTCGGGAAGGAGACCATGTGCGCCGCACCGGAAAAATTGCTTCCATAAAGGTGGGAGAAGCCCTGATTGGCCGGGTTATCAATACCTTAGGCGAGCCCATCGACGGGAAAGGTCCTATCACCGGAGAATTGTATGAAATGCCCCTCGAGCGAAAGGCACCGGGCGTGATTTATCGTGAGCCCGTGAAGCAACCCTTGCAGACGGGTATCAAAGCCATCGATGCCATGATCCCCATTGGCCGGGGGCAAAGGGAATTGATTATTGGCGACCGCCAAACCGGAAAAACGGCCATTGCCATTGATACCATCATCAACCAGCGTGAATTTTACGAAGCAGGTGAACCGGTGTATTGCATCTACGTGGCCATAGGCCAAAAGGCCTCTACCGTGGCCGGTGTCATGAAAACATTAAGCGATCATGGCGCCATGGATTATACCGTGATTGTTTCGGCCACGGCCGCAGATCCTGCCCCGCTTCAGTTTTATGCGCCTTTTGCCGGTGCAGCTATTGGTGAATATTTCCGCGATACAGGACGTCCCGCGCTTATCGTGTATGATGATCTGAGCAAGCAGGCAGTTGCCTACCGGGAAGTGTCCTTACTTTTGCGACGCCCACCCGGTCGCGAAGCCTATCCCGGCGATGTGTTTTACCTCCATTCCCGCCTGCTGGAAAGAGCCGCAAAAATTATTGACAGCGATGAAGTGGCCCGCCAGATGAACGATCTGCCCGATAGCATCCGTCATCTGGTGAAGGGTGGTGGCTCCCTTACCGCCCTTCCCATCATCGAAACCCAGGCCGGTGATGTGTCGGCATATATCCCTACCAACGTGATCTCGATCACGGATGGGCAGATATTTCTGGAATCCAATCTGTTTAACGCCGGCATTCGCCCTGCTATCAACGTTGGGATCTCCGTGAGCCGCGTAGGGGGGAATGCCCAGATTAAGTCGATGAAAAAAGTGGCCGGTACTCTTAAGCTCGACCAAGCACTGTATCGCGATATGGAGGCTTTTGCCAAGTTTGGTGGAGACCTAGATGCGGCCACCCGGGCCGTGCTCGACAAAGGTGCCCGCAACGTGGAAATCCTGAAACAGCCCCAGTATGCCCCCTATCCGGTTGAAAAACAAATTGCCATCATTTACCTCGGAACCAATAACCTGCTTTCAGAAATCCCCGTACAAAAGGTCAGGGACTTCGAAGCTGCTTTCCTCCAGGAAATGGAGCTTCGCCTGCCCGATGTGCTGGCCGAGTTTAAGAAAGGCAATCTGCCGGAAGATGGCCTTCGCCGGATGGTGGAATTGGCCAAGGAATTAACTCCCCGCTTTAAATAATCGCATTTCCCGGACCCAGCGTTCGGGAAATTTTTTTATTTGGTAATTACGAAAACCTTCGTATGTTTGCTTACGAAAAGATTCGTAATTCATGAAACATAAAAAAGCCGCTTCAGTCCGGAAACGCAACTATCGCCCCACAGAGGCAGAGATGGCTATTTTGCAGATTCTCTGGGAGCGGGGACCTTCAACGGTAAGAGAGGTGCATGAATCTTTATCTCCTCGTGAAGAAAAAGCCTACACCACCACCCTCAAATTGATGCAGATCATGCAGAAAAAGGGGCTCGTCAAGCGGGAGACCAGCAATCGGTCTCATGTTTACCAAGCTGTGATCACCCGTGATCAGGTGAGCAAAAGCCTGTTAGACAATATGATAGAAGCTGTTTTCAAAGGCTCACCTAAACAGCTTATCCTGGAAGCCCTGGGGCGCTATCGTCCTTCCCGGGAGGAGTTAGAGTCCATTCGTCAATATATTGATCAAATGATGCAGCAAAAACGTTCGTCATGAATGCCGTCATAGCACATTTTCTGCAAGCATTGGGCTGGACATTGTTGCAGGCCAGCTGGCAGGGCCTGCTGATAGGTTTGATGCTGTGGATGGGACTGCGATGGCTTTCCAAAGCACCTTCAGCCCTCCGATGTTGGCTGGCTATGGGCGCCTTGGCCTTGAACAGTGCCGTAGTGTTTATCAGTTTCCTGATCGCTTGGAATCGCATTGAGGAACAGACAGCTCCACTGGTTACATTCACCAACACAGGTTATTTGGCTGAAAGCCACCGGATAATCCCATCTTTGGCTGAAGCACAAAAGATGTGGCAAATCTCGACGTGGTTAAGCTTATTGTATCTGGTGGGCTGGTGTGGTATGGTGATTCGGTTAATGGGGCAAACCTATCAATTGAGGCGCATTAGCAGGGCTGCATATTCCCTTGCCGATCCTGCCTGGATAGCTCATGTGAAACGCTTATGCAGCCAAATGGGCATCAACAGGCGGGTAAGGATACGTGTGACTGAGACCCTCCCTTCACCCTTTACAATTGGCCATTTCAAGCCCGTGATTTATGTGCCCGCCTCTTTGTTCTGTGCCCTTCCTCCGGATCAGATTGAGGCCATTATCCTGCATGAGCTGGCTCATATCAAGCGGTATGATTTTCTGTTGGCCTTACTCCAGGCTCTTGCCGAGACTTTTCTCTTCTTTCATCCCTGCACCTGGTGGATGAGCCGGCAAATTGAAGCCGAACGGGAAAAAGCCTGTGACGAACTGGCCTTGGGTTTCACCAGGCCCATTACGCTTGCCGAGGCGCTTCTGGCTTTGAGCCATCAGGCGCTAACTTTCCGTTTGGCATTAGCCATGCAGGCTCGTCGTACCCGATTGTTTCTCCGAATTCAGCATATCATGGAACCACAAACCGTCCAACCTCGTCTCTTCCAGAAATGGGTATTGATCCTGCTGGCCTTAATGTATATTGGTTCGCTGGCTTTTTTGCCGGCGGGTAGGCCCTTACATCCGAAAGAGGGCTTGCTCCCTCAGGTCTCTCCGCAAATGGGTTATCTGGTATTAAACAAGCCTCCTTTGTACGAGGTGAGCAAACGGGCTTTTGCGCAACCTGGGCTGAAAGATACCCTACCACCCGATTCCTCTGGTATTTTCTCCCCCATGATCGATAGCATAGGCTCCCTTGCCGGGCAGATAGACACCTTAAGCTTCGATAGCACGATGGCCAGGACAATAAAACAAGTGGTAGCTTACTTGAATAGTCCGCAATGGCAAAAGCAGGTAACCCAATGGCAGCAACTGGCGGCAAAACAGGCCAGGCAGCTTAAGCAATACCTGGAAAGGGATGCCTGGAAGAAGCAGCAACAATTGCTTCAGCAGCAGACTGAACAGCTTAAAGCCATGTGGCAAAGCGAGGCCTGGAAAAAACAACAGGAAGCCATCAGGCAACAAGCCGAGCAAATTCGGAGATATATGGAAAGCGAAGCCTGGAAAACACAACAACACTTCATCAGGCAGCAGCTTGAGCAGGCGCAAACCCAATGGCAGCAAAAAGCCCACCCATATCAACAAATGCTGGATAGTCTCTATCGCAACATTTACCCCTTGCCCGACAAGCATTGAGCAAGCCGCTATTCCGGCATCAATTCTGATTTTTTCAGGGGATTGCGGGTGCTTTCATCGTAAGCGCTGCGGTTGCGCAGGATATCAATGCAGGTAAATATAGCCTGGCGGAGCGACGACGGATCGGCCTGATTTTTCCCGGCAATATCGAAAGCAGTACCATGATCAGGAGATGTGCGCACGATGGGCAGGCCTGCCGTGTAATTGACGCCGGGAGTTTGTGCCAGGGATTTGAACGGAATCAATCCCTGATCGTGATACATGGCCAGAACTGCATGAAAATGCCGGTGTTGTGCTCTGGCAAAAAATCCATCTGCAGGATAGGGGCCAAATACCATGATTTCTTGCTGGCGCAGCGATTGAATGAGCGGTGCAATCATCTCTTTTTCTTCCGTGCCGATATGGCCCTCATCCCCGGCATGTGGATTCAGTCCCAGCACCGCAATACGAGGTTTTTCAATTGCAAAATCGCGGATTAAGCTCTTGTGCAGGATATCCATTTTACTGGCAATCATGTCCCGGCTGATGGTAGAAGCTACGGCCGAAAGCGGAATGTGTTCGGTAACCACCCCAATCTTTAATTCTTCAGCAATCATCAGCATCAGCACATCGGGGACCTGAAAAAAATCACGCAAAAATCCTGTGTGTCCGGCATAAGGGAAATCGGGTGAATGCGTATTGGCTTTATGGATAGGTGCGGTAACCAACCCTTGAATCCAGCCTTTTTGGGCGTGCTCAACAGCAGTCTTCAATGCCCGGATGGCATACTGTCCTCCTGCTTCGGTGAGTTGCCCGGGTGTGATGTTCACTTCTTCTTCCCAGCAATTGAATACGTACACATGTTTGGACTGTATGCGCTGAAAGTCGCGCAGGATCTGGAAATTCAGGGGATATTCACTCAGCTGTTTTCGGTAAAAATTAATGGTTCTGGACGAAGCATAAATAACCGGCGTACACTGATCCAGCATACGGCTGTCGCTAAAGATCTTGATGATCAGTTCCGGGCCGATGCCGTTCAGGTCACCGCAGGTAATGCCAATAATCGGTTTAGCGGAAAGATGACTCATGGGGCACAAAGATAGCATTTCCGCTGCTTAAGCCGAGAAGCAGGCAGTGCTTTAACCGGGAAGGTTTTATTTTTGCCTGTCCATGTATCAGATCCATAAATCATTAGGCCAGCATTTTCTTCAGGATGAAAACATTTCCCGAAAAATCATTCAGGCGTTAGGCTTAGCGCCGGGCGACACCCTGCTGGAAGTAGGCCCAGGCCTGGGGGCATTGACAAAATATGTTGTGGCGATGCCGGAACTGGACTATTATGCCGTGGAAATAGACCGAGAAAAAGTGGACTATTTGCAAAAACAATATCCTGTGCTGAAAGAACACCTGTGGCATGGCGATATTTTAAAGGTGAGCCTGCCATTTGCCAGGCCATTCAAATTAGTAGGCAATTTTCCTTACCAGATTACTTCCGGGATTTTGTTCCGGGTAATGGAATGGAAAGCATACCTGCAGTTGGTGGTGGGCATGGTACAAAAGGAAGTGGCCCTACGCATCAGCAGTGAGCCACATCAAAAGGCTTATGGATTGATGAGTGTGTTGTTGCAAACCTGGTTTCGGATCGAGTATTTATTTGATGTTTCGCCTGGTTGTTTTTTTCCACCGCCTCGCGTGCAATCGGCCGTCATTAGGCTTATGCCTAAGGCCAATAGGCCTGAAATAGTTGACGAGAAACAATATATTCGGCTTGTGAAAATGGCGTTTCAGCAACGAAGAAAAATGTTACGCAATGCGCTAAAAAATGTATTTCCTGTGGAAATGCTGCAGCAGCCGATATTTGGACAACGTGCCGAAGAGTTAAGCTGGGAAGATTATCTGCAGCTTTACCAGTGGTACAGGCAGGTAAATTCATAACATCCATACATATTTACAAGCTATGACAAAGGTTTTGATTACGGCAAAGGCACATCCATACTTGATGGATCATTTAAAAGAAAAAGGATATCAGGTGTTGTATCACCCGGCCATCAGCTATGAAGAAGCTTATCAGCTTATTCACGAATGTGCTGGATTGGTGGTGACCACACGTATTCCGGTTGACCGCAGGCTTATTGATAGGGGTATTCACTTGCAATGGATTGCCCGGTTGGGTTCGGGTATGGAATTGATTGATGTGGCCTATGCTACTTCGAAAGGCATTCGATGTGTGAGCAGTCCGGAAGGCAATGCCGATGCAGTGGGAGAACATGCGGTGGGCATGCTTGTGGCGCTGTTGCGCCATTTTAGGGTGAGTTATGATCAGTTGAAAGAAGGAATCTGGGAAAGAGAAAAAAACAGGGGTTATGAAATTGGTGGAAAGGTGGTGGGTATCATCGGGTATGGACACACGGGTTCGGCATTTGCCCGTAAACTCAGCGGATTTGGTGCCACTATCCTGGCTTACGATAAGTATAAAACCGGTTTTGGCAATGAATATGTGCAAGAGGTAAGCCTGGAAACCATTTTCAGGCAAGCCGATGTGGTGAGTCTGCACGTGCCGTTAACCGAAGAAACCCATCATATGGTCGACCGCCGATTTATCCATGCCTTTGCTGCACCCGTATATTTGATTAATACTTCCCGGGGGGCTGTGGTAAATACCCATGATCTGGTGGAAGCCTTAGAAGAAGAGCGGATTGCGGGAGCCTGCTTGGATGTGTTGGAAAATGAACATATTGATCAGCTTGCAGAAGCTGAGAAAAAAGTGTTTACCTATTTGCTGCACCACCCCAGGGTAATTATCACCCCTCATATTGCGGGATATACCCATGAAGCCAGCCTGAAGATGGCCCAGGTGGTCTTGCATAAATTGGGTATTTAGAGGGCTTATCTTTAAAAAAAAATGTATATTTGCATAAGGCGCTTCTGTTCTTGGACAGAGGCGTCGATTTTTTTA
>JADGHY010000026.1 GCA_019683625.1 Thermoflavifilum sp.
GTTTTGACATTGACGGATTAGACCCCAGCATTTGTCCACATACCGCACGCCCTGTACCCGGCGGACTACAGGTGGAACAGGTATTTTTTCTGTTGAAAAAAATGATTCAGTCGGGCCGACAATTGATCGGATTTGACCTCACAGAGATCGGATATGGACAGGAAGAATGGGATGCCCGCGCAGGTGCACATATTTTATTCCGTTTGTGTAATTTACTGCTGTATAATCTTTATCCGTCAACTTCTTAAGCCATGCTTCGGCTGCAGATTCATCCCGCCTGGCTACCCCGGCTCATCAACCGGATCATTGTGCAACACCTTATTCTGGGTTGCTATTTTCTTTTCGATGCTTTAGCATTTGCCTTGCTGCGTCCACTGCAGCTGATGGGTTGGATAAGCCTGGTATTCCCCCTGCTGATCTTGCATTTTTTTGCCGCTGGCCGAATCTACCGCCAATGCCGCTACCGACAGAAATTTCCCCTTGTATGGCATACGATATTGATGATCCTTTCCACCCTGGCTTTGTGGGTCTTGTTTTTTATATGGAAACGACAAGCGGCATACGCATTTATTGGCTGGATTCACCTGTTTCTCGGATTTATTACCCTTTTCAACGGATGGCTGGAATACAGGGCTTTGCATCATACCGAGCTAATCTTTACCCATGAGGGGATTCAAGTACCGGATCAGTGGCGATGGCTGCGCATTCCTTGGGCCAAAATTGCTGCTGTTGTGATGAAAGAGGATGTATTTACCCTCCAGCTTACCGACGAACGCTGGTGGCAATGGCAAATTCAGGAAAATCAGGAAAACAGATTAAACCAGCTCAGGCATTTGCTGCAGGAGCATCTTTCCTCCTCAAATGCGAAACTATCTTGACCATCCTCAGGAAAACCTTTAACAGGAGATGACTCTGGTTTCCGAACTTTGCACCATCAATTCAAACTTGCCATTTTGCATGATACACCTAAAAAATAGTCCCTATCTGGTGTATGCCGATGATCAGGGAAATGTATTCGAAGATACCAGCCTTTATGCCGTTGGGCGAAGCGGATGGGAAGCTGTGCCGATACCCGTTGATCAATGGATAGCCCTTCCCGACGGAGGAAGCCTGTATCAATTGCCTGGCCGGCGTGCGATTGGTATAGATGTACGTACGGGTAAAATGCGCCTATGCCTGAAAGGCTGGGCAGTAGCCGCTTTTTTGCCCCCGGCACACACGGGTTTTTACCTGGCTGCCTATGAAACCTTGCCGGAAGCCCCTTTGTTGCCCTTATTTTGCTACACGGCCACAGGCTGGTGGAAAGGGAAATTTTACGTGCCAGCCGTCCGGATCGAACAGGATATACGCCAGGAATGCAAAGGTTTTGACCATCAACAGGTGAAGGCCGGGGTACGCACCATGCTCAAACGCTATCCCCATAACCGGCTGGTAAAGCACCTGGCCGAGAATTGTGCCCTCACCTATTTTTGCCCGGCTGCCCGAAACTATTTTTTAGGACGCTGGGAATGCCCCATACCCGTATCACCGGCTTGCAATGCCAACTGTATCGGCTGCATTTCTTTCCAACCTGAAGAAGTGGCCATCCCTTCCACACAAGACAGGCTTACGTTTAAACCCACACCCGAAGAAATCGCGGAATTTGCCATTCCTCATCTTCAGCAGGCACCCTATCCTATTGTGAGCTTCGGACAGGGCTGCGAAGGAGAGCCCCTGCTGATGTGGCGTACGATCCGGGATGCCATCAGCCTGATCCGGAGCCAGACCAACAGAGGTTGTATTAACCTTAATACCAATGGCAGCAAACCCGAGGCCGTGAAAGCACTTTGCCAGGCCGGGCTTAACAGCATCCGGGTGAGCATGAATTCCGCCCGAAAAGATATCTACCACGCTTATTACCGCCCGCGCCATTACCAGTTTGAGGATCTCATCAAAAGCCTGATAGCTGTCAAAGAAGCCGGAGGCTGGACCTCTATCAACTATTTTGTATTCCCGGGCATGACCGACCAACCTGCTGAATTCGAAGCGCTTTGTGCGCTGATTGAAACCACAGGCCTGGATATGATCCAATGGCGTAACTTTAATATTGACCCGGATTGGTATCTGAAAGAAATTGGCGTAACAGATACGGCATCGGCCATGGGCATACAAAAACTGATGCAGGAGGTGCACAAGCAATTCCCCCACGTAAAATTTGGCTACTACAATCCGCCCATGGAACGAATCAAAGGAAATTTTGAAACCGACTTTGCCCATGCTTGACCGAGCAGGATTTCTTGCTTGCAGGCACCTAAAACTTTCTTAGCTTGTTGATCTGTTCTTGCGTGAAATGCCTAAATTTGATTACATGACAGCGGATCGTTTTGAACGGCAGAAAAATATGAAGGCCCTGCTGGGCACATTGCTCATCCATGCAGGGGTAGTGTTGTGCTGTGTGCTGATTGGCTTTTCCGTACCTCCTCCCCTGCCTAATCAGGATCTGGGCATGGAAGTAAATTTGGGCAATAGCCAGGAGGGAATGGGAGAAACACAACCTTTGCATCCTAATCCACCACTGGCAGGCACAGCACCTGCCGCACAGGTTCCTGCTTCCCCCGCCGCCCATAGCGCGGGGGCAACGCCCCATGACCTCGTCACCAGCGATGATCCCACAGCTCCTGCCATCACCCATACCCAATCTGCGAAGCAAACGCATTTTCATCCTGACCTCAACGAAAAAAATACCCGTCGTCCCATTCACCCCCAACAAACTCCGGTGGCTACCCAGCCCGCTCCTCCTCGCCCAAAAGCCATCTATAGCGGAGGCTCGGCTCACCAAACATCAGGAGGCAATCAGGCCGACATGGCTAACAACGCCACCAATGAGGGACTTACGGGCAAGCCTGGCGACCAGGGAGCCATTAACGGCAACCCTAATGCCAGCAATCATAATGGCCTGGTGTCTGGCCTGGGTGGTAGCGGCATCAGTTACAACCTGCGCGGGCGCAGCATCACCCAATATCCCTCCCGGGAAGCCCGGTTTAACGAACCCGGTAGAGTGCGAATGCAAATCGCCGTTGACCAGCAAGGCAATATCACCAGCTATCGTATCCTGAGTGCCGACAATGCTACGTTGGCTGAGTTGGCGACACGCAAAATCAAGCAAATTCGCTTCAATCCTGATCCCAATGCGCCAGTGACCCAGTTTGGCGAAATCACGTTTGTGTTTAAACTGCAGGAATAATCAAGCCCTTCTCATTCCTAACTTTGCCACACTTATCTGCACACAGGCAGGTAAAGGACTTTAAAACTTCTCCCATGCACAGCTATTCAGAGGCAGTGAATTATCTGATGCAGAAACTGCCTATGTTTTCCCGCATTGGCGAAGCCGCTTACAAAAAAGACCTCACCAATATTCGTAAGCTTTGCGAAGCCTTACACCACCCGGAAACCCAGTTTCCTGCCATTCACATCGCAGGCACCAATGGCAAGGGATCGGTGAGCCACATGCTGGCGGCTATTTTTCAACAGGCCGGCTATAAAACAGGCTTATATACTTCACCCCATCTCATCGATTTTAGGGAAAGAATCCGAATCAATGGCCAAATGATCCCAGAAGAAGAGGTGGTAGCCTTTGTCTGCAAAACACAGTCGCTCACCGAAAGCATTGGTCCCTCATTCTTTGAGCTTACTGTGGCCATGGCTTTCGACTATTTTGCCCGTGAACAAGTGGAGATGGCTATCGTAGAAACCGGACTGGGCGGGCGTCTCGACAGCACCAATATCCTCATGCCCGAACTCAGCATCATCACCAACATCAGCTTCGATCATCAACATCTGCTGGGCAATGCCCTGGCAGCCATTGCCAGTGAAAAGGCCGGCATCATCAAACCAGGCGTGCCAGTGGTAATTGGGGAATATCATCCGGAAACTTTCCCGGTTTTTGCTGAAAAAGCACGTGCCTGCAATAGCCCGCTGTTTCTGGCCTCGCCCAACCAGGCCGAAAAAACCTCTGGATGGGTCGTTGAAGCCGGCCAGGGAACTGAGCCATGGATCTTCAGGTCTGTGACCGACGAAAGAGTATGGCATTGCCATCCGGATCTTACCGGCAACTATCAACAAAAGAATATAGCCACCGTACTCACAGCCATTGATGTGTTCAACCGACATTGCACCGAAGGCCGTGCATGGATTTCCCCGGATCAGGTGCTCGCTGCCTTGCAGCAGGTAAAAAAACTTACGGGCCTGAGGGGGCGCTGGGATATCATCTGCAACCATCCGCGCATCGTCCTGGATGTAGCCCACAACGAAGCAGGTATACAGGAAGTGATGCAACAAACAGCCCGGGAAAATTACCGGCAATTGCATGTGGTCACCGGATTTGTAAAAGATAAAGATATTCCTGCCGCCCTGCGGCAATTTCCAACCCATGCACATTATTATTTTACACAGGCACAGCTTCCCAGAGCCCTGGAAGTCACCACGCTGCAAGCGCTCGCTCAAACATACGGACTTTCAGGCCAGGCTTATGCTACGGTGAGCGAGGCCTGCGCTGCAGCCCTCCGGCAGGCAGCACCGGACGACATGATTCTGGTATGCGGAAGTGTGTTTGTCGTGGGCGAAGCCCTGCAAGTTCTTGAGAAACCTGTATCGGAATAAAATGGCATCATCTTTGACCCTTCTGGCATGGCATCTGCAGCACGATTCTCCAAACATATTACCTCTTTGAACTTCTCAATGCCATGAACATCGTCCGTAACCTTTCAGCTTCTCCCTTTTTCCGCTATGGCTGGATCATAGCAGCATGGATAGGCGGCGCTGGCTGCCAGAAAGATGTGCTCCATCCGCTCCCGGCAAATGAGATGTATGTACCGGAAACCCGGCCGCCCGTGCAAACGGCTATCTATCAATCTATTGATGCCAACATTGGAGGGTTTTATCTGGCTTTACCCGCCCGATATGATTCTACAGATTATCGATACCCTTTGCTAATCTTCTGCCATGGCATCGGAGAGCTGGGCGATGGTTCGGCACAAAGCCTGCCAGCCGTGCTGCGCAACGGCCCGCCCAAGCTTATCCAACAACAAAAATTCCCTCCCGACTTTGAAGTGAACGGAAACCATTTTGCCTTCATCGTGCTGTCTCCACAATTCAAACAATGGCCATCTGTCGGAGATATTCAGGCCATCATCGCCTTTGCGAAAGTCCACTACCGGATTGATACTACCAGAATTTATTTAACCGGATTGAGCATGGGTGGTGGCATCACCTGGGATTTTGCCTCATCCCATACAGCTAATGCCCGCCAACTGGCCGCTATTTTGCCCATCGCCGGCGCTGCATGGCCCAGCCCACAAAAAGCCGATACCATGGCTGAAGCTCATCTGCCCGTCTGGGCTCTGCACAACCAAAATGATCCCACAGTACCCTCGTCTTATTCCATTGATTTTGTCCAGTATCTCAATCAAGCCCACTGCTCGCCCACGCCCCGACTTACAATATTCCCCGTATCGGGTCACGACGCCTGGTCAAAAGCCTACGATCCGGCATACACGGAAAACGGCATGAATGTGTACCAATGGATGTTGCAATACCATCGCTGAAGTGCTTATCGGGTCGAATTTTATGCCTACTACATATAAATATGCCTAGGGCATATAAATTTGCCGGTAACAACAGACATTAGCCCGCTGATAATTTGCTTGACGGCAAACAGCATCGTTTCACCAAACAGGCCATCATGAAATCAAGCTCCATTGGCTATACGGCATTGATGCAACAGCTGAAAAAACAACAATTAGCACCGCTGTATTGGCTGGAAGGCGAGGAAGAATACTATATTGACCAATTGTTGGACGTGTTCGAAAACCGACTGCTTAGCGATCAGGAAAAAGATTTTAACCTGCATATCTTTTACGGAGAGGAGGCCGACTGGCGGGATGTGGTGAATGCCTGCCGGCAATATCCCGTGTTTGCGGCGCGCCAGGTGGTGATCCTCAAGGAGGCCCAACAGATGCCTTTGGCCCAATTGCAAAAACTGGAAACCTATATAGCCCACCCCCTGGCTTCTACGGTTTTGGTGGTGGCTTATAAACATGGTAAAATCGACGGCCGTACGGCATTTGCCAAACTCATCCGGGAAAAAGGTGTTTATTTTGCTTCTCCCCAGATTTATGAAGAGCAAATCCCGCAATGGATTGAACAACATCTCCAGGAAAAAGGATTAAAAGCCACACCTCAGGCCATCCACATGCTGGCCGAACATATCGGCAATGATCTTACCCGCATCAGCATGGAGTTGGAAAAAATCAGGCTAAACCTGAAAGCACAGCAGGAAATTGATGAGCACCTGGTGGAGCAATATGTGGGTATTAGCCGCGAATACAACGTATTTCAACTGCAGGATGCTATCGGCAAAAAAGATATTCCACGCATCCTCAAGATGCTTCACTATTTTAACCTCAACCCCCGTTCTGCACCGCTGCAGCTCATTATTGCCTCGCTTTATCAGTATTTTGTGAGGCTTTGGCAACTCCACGCCCTGCGCCATCTTCCCGACAAAGCCGTTGCTGAACAACTCGGCATTCATCCTTTTTTCCTCAAACAATATTACGCGGCATCTCAGCAATACCCCAGATCTGTTGTGGAAAGAAATATCCTGCTGTTGTATGCATATAACCTCAAAAGCGTGGGCATTGATCAGGTGGTGTTAGACGAATCTTCACTGCTGCAGGAAATGATTTTCCGGCTCATTAGCTAATGCTTTCAGGAAGGTATCTTCCAGCCACCGTGCAGATAAGCAATCAATAATAGCGGAACGGTAATCAATAAAAAAATCAGCAAGGGCCCCCAGATAGGTTTGGGTTGATAGGCCTGGTATTGACCCAGATATTTTTTCCACAACCATTGATGCAACAGCAATGCGCCTACTACATTGAAGATCAGGGTGATATAGATATTTAGTTTGAGGAGGCTGATGATCAGCAAGGTGAGTATCATGTATAAAAACCCGAAGCTCAATGCCACCAACACGCCTTCGCGCTTGCCCGTGCGCTGGCAGTTCAAAGCCAGTAAAATGGAAGCAAAAAAAGGATTAAACAGCAAAGAAATGATATACAATGCAGACTCCGGATATAACGAGGGCATGTCCTTCGCCGAAGAACGGGATACCGGAAAATCGGCAACCGGAAAAGCGGTTGGCTCTTGCATCACCTGTTTATGGAAAACTTCTTTTCTCTGCTGAACGATATCACGAATATGTGCTTCTTCTTCAGGGGTAAAATTGCGCCCACGCTTCTTCAATTCAGCAACAGCAGCTTCTATGGCTTCGGGAACATATTTTTCGGGATGTTGGATATATCTTTCAAGTTCTTCGTCGGAAAGAAAGGCCATCACCGACACGTAGGTATTTTCCATGTTCACTTTACAATTCTTCTCAAAATTACGACAAATCTGCTCACCAAAAAGTATTTGCTCAGTTTTATTGCATGAGCTGGCTGGTTTTATCTACGATTTTATGAATCACTGCATCGAGTTGTTCCAGTGATTCCTGTATGAGAGGCATCAATTCCGGATGATCTAAATGATTGCGAATATGATAGTGTTCTTCAAGCAACATGAAAAGGCCCATCAGGGCTGAAGCAGGCCCACGTACTTCGTGTGCACTGATGTAGGCGATTTCCCGAAGTTGTTCATTTTGCCGCAAAATAGCCTGTTCATATTCTTTTTGCAGCTGAATATCTTGTGTGGCACCAATCATGCGCACAGGCTGCTGATGCTCATCGTATAAAATATAAGCACGGTCCAACACGTATTTGTATTTGCCGTTTCCGCATCGCAGCCGGTATTCATCGGCCCATAGAGAACGTTTTTCCTGCAGGGCGCGTTGAATGCCCTGCAAAACCCGCTCTTTATCGTCAGGATGCAGGTTTGCTTCCCAGAGCTGGCCGCCCTGATCGGTAGGTTCATAACCAAACATTTGCCAGAACTGGTTGTTAAAAACTACCCGATTGCTCCGGATATCCCAATCCCAGATCGCATCGTTGGTAGCTTTTGTCACAAGATCATATCGCTCGAGGGCTTCTTCGAGTTGTAATTCCTGTTCCTTTAAGGAAGTGATGTCGTGCAGCATACAAGCTACCCCAACAACCTGTCGTTTGCTATTGAAAATGGGATTCAGCGACACATGCGCATATCTTATTTTCTCTTCAGGTGGCAACACGTCTTTTTCTTCAAATTCCACCTTTTCACCTGCCAGGGCTCTGCGATAAGCATCTATCCAATGTGCAGCCTGTTCGGTATTATCATAATCCGGAATCCACAACAGCTGCCCAACTTCTATGGTTTTGCCGGTTCTGAGCTGCATAATGCTTGCAAAAGCCTGATTGAATACCATTAACCGGTATTGGGTATCAATGGCCCAGATGGCGTCGTCGGTACTGTTAATGATAGCTTGCAGTTTATGTTCCAGCTCGGCCAGATCTTCCTGTGCCTCTACTACGGCGCTGATATCGCGTACATAGGTAAGCCTCGCATCTTTCCCCTGGAACACTACCGGATGGGTGTAAATTTCCACAGTCAAGGGTTTCCCGTCTTTTCGCAAATGCCTCCATCGCCCCCAGTAATGAATGGTTTTATCGGCAATGGAATGATTCAAGGATAAAAATCGCTCTCGCTCTTCCGGCGGGCGAATATCCAGCAAGGTCATCTGCAGGAATTCCTCACGCGTATAACCATATTGCGCTTCCGTGGCTTTGTTGACTTCCAGAAAACGAAAAGTTTGCACATCAAATACATATAGCGGTTGAGGATTCTCTAAAAACAATCTTTTATAATCTTCTTCTGCCCGAGTGAGATGTTTGTGTAACCTTCTGATAAAGATAAATAGCAGGATGGCCGTGATGACCACATACCCGATGCCTTTGGCTGTTTGCCAATGTTCCACCGCTTGCCAGCCGGTTCTTTGCGCGAGCGCAGCAAGCAGGCGGTCACTATACACAATCCAGATGATGCCTATGAGCAAATACAGCAATGCGATGACGAAGGGAGTGCGTTTCATAGGCGAGGAAGATCTGGGACAAAACCGATTCGATACCAAAAGATAAAGGAAATCCGGTGAAACGACAAGATTTTTTCAGCCATTAACAAACCGGAGAATCCGTATTTTTGAACGTCAAACACGAAAGGGTGAAACGCATTGCCAATGCCCATCAGTTAGCACTTACCATTGATCGGCTGTGTTTTGAATTATTGGAAAAACATGGGGATTTCCAACAGTCGGCCCTCATCGGATTGCAACCTCGCGGGGTGAGGCTATCAGATCGGATTTATCAGCGCCTGTTGCATTTTCAGCCTCATTTGCAACTGCGCTATGGCAAATTGGATATTACCTTCTACCGGGATGATTTTAAACAACGTTCAGCCAGCTTAATTCCCAATGCCACCGACATCGATTTTGCCGTGGAAGGCTTGCGGGTGATTTTAATTGATGACGTATTATACACCGGTCGCACCATACGCTCGGCATTAGACGCCATACTGGATTTTGGCCGGCCGGCGGGCGTGGAATTGCTGGTATTGATTGACCGCAAGTTTAGCCGCCAGCTGCCCATCCAGGCCGATTATGTGGGCAAGCGCATCGATGCCATTGTCTCGCAAAAGGTAAGGGTGTGCTGGAAGGAAATACATGGCCAGGATGAGGTGCTCCTGCTGGATGAACACGAGACCTGAAAACCCACTTGCCATGCATCCTTCCCAGATTACTGATCCTGTATCTACGGCCTTGCTGGGTTTCGGACTTTCCGGAAAATATTTCCATGCCCCTTTTCTGAAAAAGAATCCCTGCTTTCGGGTAACGGCTATCCTGCAGCGTCAGGGAGAAGAAGGACTTCAGCTGTTTCCCGAAGCCCGGTTGTTTCGCGATAGCGAAACCTTATTGCACCAGGCTGATGCGGAACTGGTAATCATCACTACGCCTAACGATACCCATTTCCCCTTGGCCATGCAGGCCCTTCGGGCTGGCAAACACGTGGTGCTGGAAAAGCCTGTCACCCTCACCGGTGCTGAAATGGCCGAATTGATGAACCTTGCCGAGAGGCAGAACTTATTATTGGTACCCTTTCACAACAGGCGTTTCGACAGCGGATTTCGAACGGTCCAGCAAATCCTGCAATCCGGATACATCGGGGAAGTGGTGGAGGCCAGCTTTCAGTTTAACCGCTGGCGCCCCCAGCCACGGCAACACTGGCGCGAGCAGGCTTTGCCAGGAAGCGGCATCTTGTACGATCTTGGCCCCCATCTCATTGACCATGCCCTGTGCTTGTTTGGCCGGCCCCAATGGATTACAGCCTATATCGGCCATCAACGCCCTGATACGCACACAGACGATATGTTTGAAATCTGGTTAGCCTATGAAAAACGCATGGTGAAACTCTATGCGGGCATGCTGGTCTGCGAGCCTTCCCCACGATATGTACTGAGAGGCACCAAAGGCGTTTTTGTAAAAAATAGCGATGACCCGCAGGAGGCAAGGCTTCGGCAGGGACATTCCCCCGATGAGCCAGACTGGGGTATGGAACCTGCCAATGCCTGGGGCCTGATATACCCGGCTACTGCTCATCCCAACGCATTTCCTTCCCTACGCGGAGATTACGGACTATTTTACCGGCAACTTTACCGCGCACTCCGGTTACGGCAAAGCCCACCCGTTAGCGCTATGGATGGATACTACACAATCCGATTGATTGAACTGGCCCGGGAGAGTTTTGCCCGAAAGCAATGGGTAGCATTTACCTGATACCCGCAACAAAGCATTTCCCCGAAAATAGAACTAAATACTATCTTTGCGAGTCTTGGCATGTATCACAAAAAATAATCATAACTTATGCAGATCAAGGGTTTAGTGAAATTCTTCACCGTGGTGCTGATCCTTATTTCCCTCTATCAGCTTTCTTTTACGGTGGTGGTGAAACGATATGAATCCAAAATCAGAAAAGAAGCGCAAACTTTTGTTCAGAAGCATTATCCCACACCTGTTGAAAAATATCCCAATAATCCTGCACTTCAAAAGGCCTATGCCGATACGCTTGAACAGCTGATTGCAGACCGGATTCAGCATATTGAAGACAGCACCCGCGATGAAGTGATTTACAACACCTTAATCAATAAATATACTTACGAACAGGCCAAGGAGCAGGAACTGAATCTGGGCCTTGACCTGCAAGGGGGAATGAACGTGGTTCTGGAAGTATCTGTGGAAGACTTGATTCGTTCGATGGCCAATCATTCCAAGGATCCCGCCTTCAACCGTGCTCTGGAATTGGCCAGCCAGCGCAGGGGCGCCAGCGGAAAAGATTTTGTCACCCTTTTTTACGAAGCCTGGAAAGAGGTAAAACCTGCCAATGAACGACTGGCACCGCTTTTCGTGAATGCTTTTCAAAATAAAATCAACTATAATTCTTCGGATGATCAGGTGATTAATGTCATCCGCAATGAAGCCAATGATGCCATCAAACGCACATACAACGTGCTGTTGCAACGCATCGATAAATTTGGTGTGGCTCAGCCCAATATTAATTTAGACCTCAACCGGGGCATCATCACTGTGGAATTACCTGGCGTGCACAATCCCGATCGGGTGCGCAAATACCTGCAAGCCACCGCAAAATTGGAGTTCTGGGAAACTTATGAGCTGGATCAAAACTTTTACAACAATGTGCTGGTGCCCATGAATAATGCCATCGCACAATACCTGGCCAGTGAAAATACCCATCCGGATACCGCCAAAACTTCTTCCGCCGCCGGCACATCAACGGACACCTCTGGCAATAGCCTGCGAGCTTTTATCCATGAACGTCCTGCCAAAACCTCATCCGATACCAGCAATGAACTGATTGCCCAGCAAAAGCAAAATCCCCTCTTTGCCATCCTGCATCAATCACCCGGCAGGCCCATCATCGGCACCATTCGGCTTGCCGACACCCCATTGCTGAACTACTATCTTTCGCTGGATGCAGTCAAAAATGTATTGCCAAGAGACCTGAAGTTTTTATACGGCTCCGAAGCCAGCAATCGGGACAAGAAATCAGATTTCATCAATGTGTATGCCATCAAAACTATTCCCGGCACCGATCAGCCCCTGCTCGATGGCTCACATGTGGTGGATGCCCGCGCCGATGTAAATCCTACGGGAGGAGGATATGAAGTGGAAATGCGCATGGATAATACCGGTGCGCGCATCTGGAAAAAAATGACCGGAGATAATGTGGGCAAATGCATTGCCATCGTACTCGACGATGAAGTGGTATCCGCACCGGTTGTGCAATCTGAAATATCGGGCGGCATTTCTTCCATTACGGGTAACTTCACTGCACAACAGGCGCAGGACCTTGCCAATATCCTGCAAACCGGAAAATTGCCGGTGCCCGCTCATATCGTACAAGAGCAAGTGGTGGGCCCCACCTTGGGGAAAGAGTCTATTCAGGCCGGCATCAAATCCTTCGTGCTCTCCTTTGTGATCATCTTCGTCCTCATGCTGATTTATTTCAACAATGGAGGCATGGTGGCCAATATTGCCTTAATCCTGAATTTGCTGTTTACCGTGGGTGTGCTGGCAGCACTGGGCGCAACCCTCACTATGCCTGGCATCGCCGGTCTGGTACTCACGATTGGCATGGCTGTGGATACCAACGTGATTATCTTTGAACGCATCAAGGAAGAACTCTATCAGGGTAAAGGTTATTTGCAGGCTATCGCTGATGGATATCGGCATTCCTATGCTCCTGTGCTCGATGCCCACGTGACGATGCTGCTGACAGCCATCATTTTGTACTATTTCGGCTTAGGACCGGTACGCGGATTTGCCACCACCCAAATTTTGGGTATCCTGCTTTCGTTATTTACCGGTATTCTGGTATCCCGGCTGGTGGAGGATTTCTGGACCAATAAAAAACGCCATTTCGAATATTTCACCGGCCTTTCCAGAGCCATTTTCCGCAAAGCTCATTTCAAATTCATCGAAAACCGCAAATATGCTTATGTGATTTCCGGCATCCTCATGTTGCTGGGACTTTCGTCGTATTTTCATGGTTTTAATGAGGGGGTGGAATTTAAAGGCGGGCGTAGTTACGACATTCAATTTACCCAACCTTATACCACCGAAGAAATTGCTCACTCCCTGCAACCATTGCTGGGTGAATTTCCCGTGGTAAAAACCCTGGGTACCCACAATGTGATAAACATCACCACTTCTTACCTGATTGATCAGAGTGGGGAAAAAATCGACTCCATGGTTCAGCATACCCTGTTTGTTGGCCTGCAGCCCTACCTGCCCAAAGGAACAGACTTTCAGACCTTCCGCTCCAAATATATCATCGGCTCACAAACCGTGCTGCCCACCATTTCCGAAGACCTGAAACGCGGAGCCGTTAAGGCCACCATCTTTGCGGTAATCATCATTTTCCTCTATATCCTGATCCGCTTCCGCAGATGGCAATATTCCCTGGGCACCATCCTCTCGTTGGTACACGACGTGCTGGTGATTTTATTTGTGTTTTCCTACCTGCGCAAATGGATACCTGAGCTGGAAATCAATCAGCAGTTCATTGCGGCCATCCTTACCGTGATTGGTTATTCGATGAATGATACGGTGATCGTGTTCGACCGCGTACGGGAATATTTCCGGGAAATGAAAGGGGCCGACAAGGTAACCATTATTGATAAAGCCATTAACGACACACTCACGCGCACGATCATGACTTCGCTGACGGTGTTTGTAACGATTCTGATTCTCTTTCTGTTTGGCGGAGAATCTATCCGGGGATTTTCTTTTGCCATGCTGGTAGGGATTCTCACTGGCACCTATTCCTCTATTTTCATCGCCTCTCCGGTATTGGTTGATTTTGATCGGAAGAATAGATTACATGCAAGCGAATCCGCCAAGGTGCAGGCTCCGGCCTATACCCCCCGGAAAGCCACGGCAAAATGAGCCTGATGTGCCGGCGAACCCTCAGGCCGGCAACCCGCCATACATGGGGAAAGTGGTACCCGTGATGGATCGGGCCCGATGGGAAACCAGGAAAGCGATGAGTTCTGCAATATCTTCCGGAGGCGTCCATTTGGCAATATCTGTTGCCGAAGCGCCTTGCATGTTAGTCGGTGTACGGATGATAGCCGGCAAGATGCAATTTGCCCGCACCTGATAGGGTCTGCCTTCTTCGGCAGCAGCCAGGGTAAGAGTAAGTTCGGCTGCCTTGCTGGCTGCATAGAGTGCAGCATCCTTCCCGGGCTTTATTGCGGTTCGTGCCGCTACCGTAACAATGGCTCCATCTCTTCTCTGGATCAGCACAGGCATCAGCTCTGCCAGCAAGTGGAAAGTAGCCTTTGCATGCAGGTCAAATAAAAATTGAAAATCATCCTCGGTAGCATCGGCAAGCCGTGTACCACCCCTGAAGCCACCTGCCAAATGAACTAATCCGGCAATTTCCCCTGAATCCATAACCCATTGCCTGATCTGTTCCCGCCGGGTGATATCTACCAGATGAATCTGCAGGGAAGATTCGGGAAAGCGTTCCCGTATCTGCTGCATAGAGGCATGAGTATGCGCGGCGATACTAAGCGTCCAACCATCTTGCAACAAGCGGGGAATCACCGCCATGCCAAGCCCGCCGGAAGCTCCTGTGATCAATAAGTTAGCCATATCACATCAAATTTGGTTTCAATTATCCTATTTCAGAAAGCTTAAAATTACAGC
>JADGHY010000027.1 GCA_019683625.1 Thermoflavifilum sp.
ATTTATTTGTGATCACAATTATATGGTGCTTTCTCCAGGTAGAATATCTGCCGGCTGGTCTTGTGTACTTTGTTGCCGGGCATACAGGGCTGCATAATAGCCGCCCTTTTCCAACAGGCTTTCATGTGTACCCTGCTCAATGATTCTGCCCTGATCCATGACAATTACTTTGTCGAAATCGAACAGGGCAAAGATGCGATGGGTGATGATGATGGCCGTTTTATCTTTCAGAAACTGATAGAGGTTATCCAGAATTTCTTTTTCCGTACGGGCATCTACTGCCGAGAGGCAATCGTCGAAGATGAGGATATTGGGGTTTTTCAGCAGGGCACGGGCAATGGAGATGCGCTGTTTCTGGCCGCCCGACAAGGTTACGCCTCTTTCGCCCACGAGGGTATCATATTGTTGGGGAAACTCCATGATTTCCCTATCGATGCTGGCTGCCCGGGCAGCATTGCGCACTTCTTCGAGTGTGGCATCAGGCCGGGCGTAACGAATATTGTTGGCAATGGTATCGGAAAACAGAAATACATCTTGGGGCACATAGCTGATTTGTTGCCTGAGCCAGCTGAGCTCAATGCGCTGAATAGGGATGCTATCGTAGAGGATTTCACCTTGTTGCGGGTCATACATCCGGATCAGCAAATGGGTTAACGTAGTCTTGCCACAACCAATGCGGCCCACGATGGCCACCTTTTCGCCGGGCTGGATATGCAGGGAAAAATCTTTCAGGGCCGTACGTCCCGTGTTGGGATAAGTAAAGCTCAGGTGGCGAATATCAATATCACCCTTGAGCACGGGCCTGATAGCCTGGGGGTGATTGCGGATTTGAGGCTGGATGTGCATGAATTCATTGATGCGTTTCTGCGATGCCGATGCCCGCTGAATCATGGAGGCCACCGAACCAATGGAGGCCACAGGCCAGGTGAGCATGTTCACATACACCACAAATTCGGCAATGCTGCCAACAGTTACCGTGCCATGGATGGCCTGGATGCCCCCGATGAGAATGGTGATGAGTGTGCTAAGCCCGATCATCAGCAGCATAGAAGGGAAATAAATGGCTTCCGTACGCGCCAGATAAAGCGCACTGATCTTATAGCGTTCGCAGGCTTCACGAAAATGTGCTGCGGTGGCTTCTTCCTGGGTATAGGATTTAATGACCCGTATGCCGGAATAGTTTTCCTGGGCAATGGTGGTTAAGTTGGAGAGTTCAGCCTGGATGCGTTCGCTTCGTTTGTGGATGATGCGATTCACATAATAAATGGTGAGGGCCAGGAAGGGCAGCGGCGCCAGCGTGAAGAGCGTGAGCTTTACATTCACCTGCCACATCACATACACCGTCATCACAATAGTAAAAAACAGGTTCACGCTATACATCAAGGCCGGGCCCACATACATGCGCACACGCGAAACATCTTCCGTGATGCGGTTCATGAGATCTCCGATGTTGTGGGTTTTGTAAAACATCAGATCCAGTTCCTGATAATGTTGGTAGATTTCATTTTTCAGGTCATACTCAATATGCCTTGACATGACGATAAGCGTCTGCCGCATAAAAAACATAAACAAGCCGCGTAACAACGCGAGCAAGAGCATCACCACACCAAAATAAGCAATCACAGAGGTGAGAAATCTTAAATACACGGGTTGCAGCCCACTGCCATTAAGGATGCGGTAAAAGCCAATGTTTTCTTCCGTAAGGTCAATAACATACCGAATAACCTGTGGCTGAACTACCGCGGGAATATTAGACAGGATCACAAAGGCAATTCCCAGCAGCAGGCGCCATTTGTAGCGAAGGAAATATTTATGAAGCGATTTTAAATGTGACATGATATTGTTCCGGCTTGCGAGGGCATGGCCCGGGAAGCAATTTTCAAAATTACGAAAAAACTCTATCAGGCTTTTATGCCCAGGTTACGCAGGGATGTAATCACGGTGTCATAGACTTCTGCGTCGCTGAAGCTACGGGGCTGGAAAGGCTTGCCGATGAGTTGTTCAAACAATTCAATATAGCGCCGGCTAAAATGTTGCACCCATTCATCGGTCATTTCAGGAATTTGTTCGCCAGGCCTGCCCTGGAAGCCATTTGCCATCAGCCATTCCCGCACGAATTCTTTGCTGAGCTGCCGTTGGGGGAGCTGTTTGGCAAAGTGCTCCTCGTAACTATCGGCATAAAAGTACCGGGAGGAGTCGGGCGTATGTACCTCATCGATGAGGTAGATCTGATTGTCTTTTTTACCGAACTCATATTTGGTATCCACCAGGATCAATCCTCGAGACGAGGCCAGTCGTTGTCCTTCGTGAAACAATTGCAATGCATATTGTTCCAGCTTAGCATACTCTTGTTCATGTATCCAGCCTTGCTGAATAATTTGCTCACGGCTTACATCCTCATCGTGGCCGCTATGGGCTTTGGTGGTAGGGGTGATGATAGGTTGCGGCAGGGGTGCGTTTTCCCGTAGCCCTTCGGGAAGCTTTACGCCGCAAATCTCCCGTTTGCCGCTTTTATACACCCGCCAGGCATGCCCGGCCAGATAACCACGTACTACCATTTCCAAGGGATAAGGCTCACATCTGTAGCCAATGCTCACATGGGGTAGGGGCGTATCAATCAGCCAGTTGGGTACAATATGGGCAGTGGCCCTAAGCATGGAAGCTGCAATCTGGTTGAGCACCTGTCCTTTGTACGGGATAGGACGCGGAAGGATCACATCAAAAGCAGATATGCGATCACTCACAATCATCACCAGATAACGATGATCAATTTCATACACATCTCTGACCTTCCCTTTGTAGAATCCAGTCTGTCGCGGAAAATGAAAGATATCAGCAGTTGACATATATCAGAATTGCGACAAAAATAAGGTAAGTTTTGCCAATGTAGCTGAACAGATGGTTATTTGCTGCATGAGGGTTACCGCAGCATGAATCATATTTTTGAAAAAGAAAAAACTTATATTCCTGAAAATTTAACCTATGCGCATCGTAACTTTTGTTAGCTTGATAACCGTGCTCAGTTGCGTCTGTGTCCGTGCGGCCGAGGCCCAGGACAGTATCGCACATGCTCAGCAACTCGTGGGGAAGGTATTAGCCTACGATATCCAGGCCATGGGACAGGCAATGCCCTATCGTTTTACTATTGTGCGCCTGGCTTCGCCATCCCTTATCGCATGGGTTGATCCTCAGGGCAACACGGGCTGGTTGAAGATGGATGGCAGCTCTTTAGCAGAGGGAACCTATTCGTTTTGGCAACAGCCCTATGCGGGGGATACCACCACAACAGCGGGAGGGCAAACCGTATTATGCATTTCCAGAAAGGCTTATCAGGAGCTGCTACAAGCAGGGAAGACCAGTTTTGACAGCCAGACTTTTCTGCGGAAGGCTGATACGAGCTATGCGGTATCGGGCAAGCAGTTGCCTGTACTTCATGCGGTTGCCAACGAAACCGGCACAGAAATCTGGATTTTAAAAGACGCCGAATTTCCGCTTTTAATAGCCACGGCACATGCTCCATCCGGCATTGATGCCAACCTGGCTGGGATTGAGGAGCAAACCCATTAATCTGCACTTTTCTGCAGGGCTTGCTCAATATCGGCATAGATATCATCCACATGCTCCAGGCCCACGGAAATGCGGATGAGTCCAGGTGTGATGCCCACGGCAAGCCTCTCTTCCTCGGTAAGCTTGGCATGGGTGGTAGAGGCCGGATGTGAGGCAATCGATCGGGTATCGCCCAGGTTGGCCGTGAGGGAAAGCATCCGAAGGGCATCCAGAAAGCGCCTTCCCTGGGCCAGTCCGCCTTTTAATTCGAAGCAAACGATACCTCCGCCGGCCTTCATCTGTTTACGGGCAATGGCATAATGCGGATGAGTTTCCAGGAAAGGATAGCGGACTTCTTTCAAAGCAGGATGTGCCTGCAGCCTTCTGGCCAGCTCCAGGGCGTTGGCGCTGTGTTGTTGCATACGCAGATGGAGGGTTTCCAGGCTGCGGCTCAACATCCAGGCGTTGAAAGGCGAAAGCGATGGCCCCATGGTTCGGCAAAGCAAATAAATTTCCTGGATCAAGGCTTTTTTACCCAGCACCACACCTCCTAACACGCGGCCCTGGCCATCAATCCATTTGGTGGCAGAATGCACCACCAGATCGGCTCCATGCAACAAAGGTTTCTGCAAAACGGGTGTGGCAAAACAATTATCTACATTCAGCAGGATGCCATGTGCATGGGCAATCTCAGCCGCCCGCTCTATGTCAATAATATCCAATCCGGGATTGGAAGGCGTTTCCAGAAAAATCATCCGGGTTTGTGGCCGAATGAGCCTTTCGATTTGTTCGGGATGGCGAATATCAAATTCATCATAACCGATACCCCATTTCGGTAAATATTTTGCAAACAAGGTATGGGTGGAGCCAAAGATGGCAGCCGAACTCAGCAAATGATCACCTTGCTTCAAAAAAGCCATGACACTGGCAAACACGGCACTCATGCCCGAAGCGGTAGCAAACCCGTCTTCTGCTTCTTCCAGTGCACACATCCTTTGCACGAATTCATCCACATTAGGATTGCTGAAGCGGCTATAGATGTAGGCCTCCTGCTCGTCGGCAAATACGGCCCGCATGGTTTCGGCATCCGGATAACAAAAGCTGGAAGTTAAGAACAGTGGCACACTGTGTTCCCGTGCATCTGTGGATGCATAACGTGTGCGAATAACCCGTGTTTCAGGATGAAAATTGTCCTCACGCATGGAACAAACGATTGAAGATGTGTTTTATGACAAATATTCGGGCATGCTTGTGAAGCAAGGCCTTGTTAGTCCCTTGAAGGATTGACCTGCACTTCCCAACTCAGCTGGGTACCGGAGCGGCGAAGTGTTTCTGCTACCGAACAATATTTCTGCATCGAGAGTTCAACGGCACGTTCGGCTTTGCCTGGCTCAATCTGACCGGCAAGGGTAAAGCGGATATGCGCTTTTTCCCAAAGGGCAGGTTCTTTATCCTTTTCCCGTTCTGCCTCGATATCGATGCGAAAATCATGAATTTCCTGGCGTTGTTTTTTCAGGATCATGATCACATCAATGGCTGTGCAGCCTCCCAGTCCCATGATCAGCATATGCATGGGACGCACACCATGGCCATGGCCGCCGGTTTCAGGCGAGGCATCCATATAAACCACATGTCCTTGTTCATCTTTGGCTTCCATGCGGAAGTCATCATCTACCCTTTGTAATGATATTTTCATGTATGAAGATTTGTGCAGTTGGAATGATGCAGCTCCTCGTGCCGAGAAGAATGCTTTGTGCAAAGTTAATCAATGCCCTACTTTTGCATCCAACATTTTGTATTCAGGTAAAACGGCCTTGTATTGATGCAATATTATCACCATGCGGCGCCTTTGAAGCTGGAGTCGGGCCAGATCCTGCCTGAATTGCAAATTGCCTATCATACCTATGGCAAGCTCAATGCTACAGCCGATAATGTGATTTGGATATGCCATGCCTTGACGGCCAATTCAGATGTAGCCGAGTGGTGGCCCGGACTGGTGGGGCATGGCAAGGTCATTAATCCCAACCAGTATTTCATTGTTTGTGCCAATATCCTGGGTTCCTGTTATGGCACTTCAGGCCCTCTGACCGTGAATCCACATACCGGAAAGCCCTACTATAGCCAATTTCCGGTGGTTACCATCCGGGATATGGTACAGGCACACATGCTGCTGGCGCAGCATCTGGGCATCCGGCAGATTTATCTGCTGGTGGGAGGCTCCATGGGCGGATATCAGGCCATGGAATGGGCATTGATGCAACCCGAATTTATCCAAAGATTGTTTCTATTGGCTACAGGCGCGGCTGAAAGTGCATGGGGCATTGCCATTCACACGGCCCAACGCCTGGCCATTGAGGCCGACAGCACCTGGCAGGACGAGCGACCGGATGCCGGCGCAAAAGGGCTGAAGGCAGCCCGTGCCATTGGCATGCTCACCTATCGCAACTACCAAACCTTTATGCGCACCCAAACCGATCTGGATTTTACCAAGATCGACCATTTCAAAGCTTCATCTTATATTTTACATCAGGGTGAAAAACTGGTGAAACGATTTAATGCCCAATCCTATTGGCTGCTTACCAAGGCCATGGACAGCCATAATATTGCCCGTGGCAGAGCTAATCGGCTGGAGGATGTGCTTTCCACCATCCGCCAGAAAACCCTTATTTTGGGCATCACCAGCGATATTCTTTGTCCGCCTGAAGAACAGCGTTTTTTGGCCAGGCACATGCCCCATTCTGCATACTACGAGATTGACTCGCCCTATGGCCATGATGGTTTTCTCATTGAATTTGACATCATTGGCCAGATCTTGCGTGACTGGCTGGAGCGCAATCCGGCCGATTTACCGTAGCGCCTGCAGCACCTGAGGCAAATGTTTCCCTTTCCAATATATTACCCCATCTTCGAAATGTTTCCAGACATGCATATCCGGAGTTTGCTCAATCTGTTGCTGGCTTATTAAATCATCATCGGCTGCATCATCAAACCAGAAAACCAGCGCCTGCGGTGTATCCTGAAATAGTGCTCTTTCACATGGGTTTTCCTTATGAGGTAATAAACGAGCCTGCCTGCGGGTGAAAAAATAAATGGCATCATCGGCATCGCTGTACCAGACCGGAATTTGCGAAAGCACATCCGCATGTTGTATCAGAAATATAACGCTGGGCGATTGTTGCCAGCCATCTTCTGTATAGCCGGGTAAACCCGCATCTTTAATCCCGTCATAATTGGCCGCGTTTTGCATCCAGTTATTCACCTGAAACCCGACCCATATCAGCAGGCCAGCAAATAATACAGGGCTGGCGCGCACCTGCCAACGTTGGCTAAGCCAGTTGTATCCCATGTTGCAAATAGCAGCCCAGCTTGCCAACAAAGGAATATATGCAGGAGATAATAATCGGCTGTCCAGCGTTTGAAAACGGGTAATGCTCGCCGTGATAATCATGAAAAGCAAATACACCAGAGCCCAGCTTATCATGATCCATTCTGCCGTAAATTTTTTTTGATGTTTCATGAAATATATCCAGAAGATGATGCTGACGATCAAGATGAGGCTCATCAATATACCATCCATGGAATGGGTGAAAATTGGCCACCAGCCGGCAATGACATCACCTGCCTGGCGAAGATTCCCGGTAAATGAAATCAAACTTTTTTCCCGCACCCCTGTTGCATAGCCCCCAGTGATGAGATTCCGATACAGATTTAAGCCTGTCAGGCAGCTGCTGATGCCGCCAAAGATAAAAGCCTGCAGCAAACGGTTGAGCAAATATTTTTTTTGAAATCCATGAAATAAGATGATGGAAATGCCTGTTAGCACCAGTGCCACACCTGCATACCGCGTTACCCATGCCCATGCACACCACAATGCGGCTATGCATAGATCTGCAAGTTTGCCTTGCTGCACGAATTTATGCAACCCAACCAAGGCCAGCATACACAAGGGCAGGAACAAGGTTTCTGACCAGGCATAACTATAAATTTCAAGCAGGCAAGGACTGGTTGCATATATGCTGAGCAATAGCAGCCGCTGCCTTGTCGTGAAATTCCGGAACTGTTGCAACAAGGCATCGGTTGCCATCATCAACAGGAAAAAAAGCAACACATTGCTAAAGGCAGCCACGTGCATCAACCCCACAAAAGATACAGGTGAGCCTTTCCATGCTGTGACCAGCTTCATCCAAAAAGCTAACCACAAGGGATAGCCTACGGGAAAATCTACCAAAGGCTCATGATGAAAATTATCCAGATGATGGCTACGCAGCCATTCCTCAGCAGTAGAAAGATAATTTACCGAATCCGGTGAGATGCCCACACCACTGTGATGAAAATAAGCCAGCAGAATCAATGAGCCTAATATCCCCATCAGCAGGGCCTCCCGAAAGGATACATGTGATGTAAAGGGCATGATCAGTATTGTGGTGGCGAAATTAGGCAAATGTTGTGCATGCTATAGCAGCACATCAGCAAACAGATTGTTATCTTTGCGGCCAAAAATGAAACCATGACACAGGAACAATTAAAAGATATGAGGGACCGGCTGGCTGTCCTGAGGAGGTTTCTTTGACATCGATAACCGACAAGCAAAGGTAGCAGAACAGGAGCAATTGACCGTGGCGCCGGGATTTTGGGATGATCCCAAAAGAGCTGCTGCGATCTTAAAAGAAATCAATACTCATAAATACTGGATCCATCGTTTCGAGAAGGTGCAGGCCGCTGTTGATGATGCAGCGGTATGGGATGAATTTTTCCGAGCAGGTGAAGCCAGCGAAGAAGAAGTGAATCAAGCTTATCAACAGGCGTTAAAACAGCTGGAAGACTTAGAATTTACCTCCACGCTCAACGATCCGGAAGATGCGTTGCCGGCGGTGCTGGAAATCAACGCCGGAGCAGGCGGCACAGAAAGCCAGGATTGGGCAGAGATGCTGTTGCGCATGTACCGCATGTATGGTGAAAGGCAGGGATGGAAGGTTACTGAGCTCGACTTGCAGGAAGGGGAAGGGGCTGGTATTAAATCGGCTGCATTGGAGATGAATGGGCCTTTTGCCTATGGGCTGTTGAAAGGCGAAAGCGGCGTGCATAGGCTGGTGCGTATTTCTCCATTCGATGCCAATGCCCGCAGGCACACTTCTTTTGCTTCGGTATTCGTGTATCCCCTGGTGGATGATACCATTGATATTCAGATCAATCCCGCTGATTTGGAATGGGAGTTTTTCCGCAGCGGTGGAAAAGGCGGACAGAATGTGAACAAAGTAGAGACGGCAGTTCGCTTACGGCATATCCCTTCCGGTATCGTAGTAGAATGCCAGCAAGCCCGCACCCAGGGTGAAAACCGGGAAAAGGCGCTTACCATGCTCAAATCGCGCCTCTATGAAATGGAATTGCGCAAACGCCAGCAGGCCAAAGAAGCTGCACATGCCAGCAAACGCAAGATTGAATGGGGATCACAAATCCGTTCCTATGTGTTTCATCCCTATAAAATGATTAAGGATCACCGCACCGAATATGAAGTTGGTAACGTGCAACCCGTCATGGATGGCGAACTCGATGGATTCATCCAGGCTTATCTGATGTGGAATAAGCAAACTGATAGCTGATGTTAGGCTTTTGATGTACCTAGTATCAATCTTTTGTTGATCTTCAAGGGATATACATCATCATCTGCGTTCATCCAGCGGGATAAAAGGCCTGGGCGCAGGCCCCGTGTAATGGGCACTCGGGCGGATGATTTTTCCGTCTATGCGTTGTTCAATCACATGAGCGCACCATCCCGTGATTCTCGACATCACAAATAAAGGTGTAAAGAAATCTGTGGGAATGCCCATGCAATGATAAGCCACAGCTGAAAACCAGTCGAGATTGGCAAACATATTTTTTTGTTCTTTCATCACCTTTTCAATGCGTTCGGCAACCTGAAACAACAGTTGCTGGCCGGTTTCCTCGGCGAGTTGACGGGCGATTTGTTTGATGATTTCATTGCGGGGATCGCTGATGGTGTACACGGGGTGTCCAAATCCAATAATCACTTCCTTGCGTTGCAATCGTTGGATAATATCTTGTTCGGCGGCGTCCGGAGAGCTATAACTGCTTTGGATGCGGAAGGCCACTTCATTGGCTCCGCCATGCTTGGGCCCGCGAAGCGCACCAATAGCCCCCGTGATGGCGGAAAAAATATCGGCGCCAGTGCCGGCTATGACACGTGCCGTGAAGGTAGAAGCATTAAATTCATGTTCGGCATACAGAATCAGGGAAGCCTGCATGGCCCGAATCCAGCTCTCGGGTACAGCATGCCGATGCAGCAAACGAAGGAAGTAGGAAGCTTGAGTGGGTTCGTTTTGGTAGGTCTCCAGGTTTATTTTCAGGCCATGATGGCTGAAATGATACCAGTAAAGCAATGCCGACGGATAGGAAGCCAGCAGTTTATCGGCAATATCGCGGGTTTCGGCAACGGGCGGATTTTCCCGCTCGGGCATCAGTGCTCCTATGACGGAGGTGTATGTGCGCAGCACGTCCATGGGGTGGGTGTGTGCGGGCAATTTTTCCAACACCCGTAAGGCAGCTTTTGGCAAAAAACGCAGCGACTGGAGTTTTTGCTGGTACAGGTTCAGAGTGGCACGATTGGGCAGTTCGCCGTGGATCAGCAGGTAGGCAACTTCTTCAAAGCTGGCCTGGCGGGCAAGGTCGTGGATGTCGTATCCCCGATAATGCAGGTCATTCCCATGTTGGCCCACGGTGCACAGGGCAGTATTGCCCACTTCTACTCCTGAAAGGGCTACTGATTTCTTTGGTTTAAAATGCTCGGCTGCAGGTGTTGTACTCATAAGGCAGGCTTTTTAGCGTGAAATAATGCATCTAATTTTTGTTCGTATTGATGATACCTGATGGTTTGATAGAGCTCTTCCCGGGTTTGCATCTGGGCGATGCAGTCGCGTTGTGTTCCTTTTTGGCGGATTTCTCGGTAAACATGAAGGGCTGCCTGGTTTGCCGCACGGAAGGCGGAGAGGGGGTATAGGATCATACGGACACCCACTTGGGCAAGCTCGTCGCGGGTAAAAAGAGGGGTTACACCAAACTCGGTGATATTGGCCAGCACGGGAATGGGCAGATGTTGGACAAATTCCCGGTATTGGCTGAGCTCCTGTACCCCTTCTGCAAACAGGAAATCGGCTCCTGCCTGTGCATAAGCCTGTGCCCGCGAAAGAGCTTTTCCCAGACCTTCCACGGCCAGCGCATCGGTGCGGGCGCCAATGACAAAATATGTGTCGGTGCGGGCATCCACAGCGGCTTTGATCCGATCCACCATTTCTTCCGCAGGCACCAGTTCTTTTCCCGGACGATGCCCACAGCGTTTTGCACCCACCTGGTCTTCTATATGCAAGCCGGCGGCACCGGCCTGAATCAAGGATTTTACCGTGCGGGCGATATTGAATGCGGAGGGGCCCAGGCCGGTATCTACATCCACCAGCAGAGGGGTGTCACATACATAACAAATGCGCTGTACTTCGGTGAGCACATCGTGCAAGCTGATCAGGCCCAGGTCGGGCAGGCCTAAGGTGCCGGCAGAAAGGCCTCCACCAGAAAGATAAATGGCCCGAAAGCCGGCTTCTGTAGCCAGTAAGGCGTGGAGGGCATTTAAGGTTCCCACGATCTGCAAAGGATTCTCGGCTTCCATAGCCATTCTCAGCCGCATGCCAGCAGAAGATTTAGCGCTCATGAATGGTAAGTTATGCTTTGTTGACGAAGGTAAGGAATCCTACGGCCGCACCCAAGGCAGGCGGGCATAAAAAAAGCCGCTCTTGAGGAGCGGCTGGAGAAAAAAGCATGAAATCATTATTTGACTTCTTCGTATTCGGCGTCGGTTACGTTGCCATCGCTCGACTGGGTGGAGCTTTGGGTTTGTTGTCCGGCACCGTTGGTGGCCCCGGCGGTTTGTTGCGCAGAAGCCCGGTAAAGTTCTTCCGAAGCTGCGGCCCAAGCACGGTTGAGCTCATTCAGAGCAGCATCCACTGCCGAAAGGTCTTCGGCCTTATGGGCATCTTTCAGCTTTTTCAGGGCTTCTTCAATGGCGTTGCGTTTATCGGCCGGAATCTTATCGCCATATTCCCGAAGTTGTTTTTCGGTATTGAAGATCATGGCGTCGGCCTGATTTAATTTTTCCACTTTTTCTCGGGCGCGGCGATCTTCTTCTTCATGGGCTTTAGCCTCTTGTTTCATGCGCTCGATTTCTTCTTTGGTAAGTCCGCTACCTGCTTCGATGCGGATGTTCTGCGATTTACCCGTGGCCTTATCTTTTGCCGTTACATGCAGGATGCCATTGGCATCAATGTCGAAGGTCACTTCAATTTGCGGTACACCACGGGGGGCGGGAGGAATCCCGTCGAGCGTGAAGATGCCCAGGCTCTTGTTGTCCTTAGCCATGGGGCGTTCGCCCTGTAACACATGAATCTGCACGCTGGTTTGGTTATCGCTTGCCGTGGAGAAAATTTCCGACTTGCGGGTGGGGATAGTTGTGTTGGCAGGGATGAGCACGGTCATCACACCGCCCAGGGTTTCGATACCTAAACTTAGCGGAGTAACGTCGAGCAGCAACACATCCTTCACCTCACCTGTCAATACAGCACCCTGGATAGCTGCTCCGATAGCTACCACTTCGTCGGGGTTTACACTCTTGTTGGGCTTTTTCCCAAAGAATTTTTCTACGATTTCCTGCACTTTGGGAATGCGGGTTGATCCTCCCACCAGAATTACTTCATCAATATCTTTCACGGTATAGCCCGCATCTTTGAGGGCTTGTTCACAAGGCCTCAGGCAGCGTTCAAACAAGCTATCGCACAGCTGTTCAAATTTCGCACGGGTAAGTTTTTTCACCAGGTGTTTAGGAATGCCATCCACAGCCGTGATGTAGGGCAGGTTGATTTCTGTTTCCTGAGAAGACGACAGTTCGATTTTTGCCTTTTCGGCAGCATCTTTCAGGCGTTGCAAGGCCATAGGATCTTTTCGCAGATCCACGCCCTCTTCTTTTTTGAATTCATCGGCCAGCCAATCCATGATGGCTTTATCAAAATCATCTCCACCCAAGTGGGTGTCACCGTTGGTAGATTTCACTTCAAACACGCCATCACCCAATTCGAGGATGGAGATATCGAAGGTGCCACCACCCAGGTCGAACACGGCAATTTTCTGATCCTTTCCTTTTTTATCCAGGCCATAGGCCAAAGCTGCAGCCGTAGGCTCGTTAATGATGCGGCGTACATTCAGCCCGGCAATTTCGCCGGCTTCTTTGGTGGCCTGGCGCTGGGCATCGTTGAAATAAGCAGGTACAGTGATCACGGCTTCCGTGACGGGTTGACCCAAATAATCTTCTGCCGTCTTTTTCATTTTTTGCAGGATCATGGCTGAAATTTCCTGCGGCGTGTATAACCGGCCATCGATGTCAATCCGCACGGTATTGTTGTCGCCCCTGACCACTTTATAACTCCAGTGTTTGATTTCTTCGGTCACTTCGTCATAACGGCGACCCATGAAGCGTTTCACCGACATGATGGTGTTTTGCGGGTTGGTGATAGCCTGTCGTTTTGCGGGAGCACCCACCTTGCGTTCTCCATTTTTCAGGAATGCCACCACCGAAGGAGTTGTCCGACTGCCTTCATCGTTGGGAATGACCACAGGTTCATTACCTTCCATCACGGCCACGCAAGAGTTGGTCGTACCCAAGTCAATGCCGATAATCTTTGCCATAAGCGAAGTTTGCTTTTAAGTGAACAAATAAAAATTTCTTTTACCATTGGTCAATCATTATGCCAATGGCAGCTGTTATGCAATATTGGCAGTCGATCGCCAGCGTTCGTATTAGGCATTCATAGCGCATTGGCTTATTTTTGCGCCAAAAGGGAAATGATTACATGAGTTTGCAAACGGAAATTAAACATTTGGTGATACAGGCCGTGGAAGAGTTATACGACCGCACCATTGGTGAAGAAGATGTAACGGTGAATCAAACCAAGCCTGAATTTGCCGGAGATTACACGGTGGTCACCTTTCAGCTGACGCGTTACAGCAAGCTTTCTCCGGAAGCCACCGCTCAGCAAATTGGAGCGTATTTGCTTGAAAATGATGAGGATACCTTTGAACGGTATGAAGTGATAAAAGGCTTTCTCAATTTGTTTATCCGCGAGACTTACTGGGTGGAGTTTCTACAGGAATATTATGACGATAATACCTTTGGCCGACACATGGCCGGCAAGGAAAAGGTGATGGTAGAATATTCTTCGCCTAATACCAACAAGCCTTTGCATCTGGGCCATCTGCGGAATAATTTTTTAGGTTGGAGTGTGGCCGAAATCCTGAAGGCCAACGGTTATCAGGTGATCAAAACCTGTGTGGTGAATGATCGCGGCATTCATATTTGCAAGTCCATGATTGCCTGGATGAAGTATGCCGGTGGCGCCACTCCCGAGACGGCCGGAATGAAAGGCGATCATTTTGTAGGCCAATGGTATGTGAAGTTTAATGAGGTGTATGCTCAGCAGGTGAAAGAACTGATGGCTGCCGGCAAAAGCCGCGAGGAAGCTGAAGAACAGGCCCCCATCTTGCAGGAAGCAAGAGAACTGCTTAAGCGATGGGAAGCTCATGATCCGGAAGTGCGAAGCGTGTGGCAAACGATGAACAACTGGGTATATGCCGGCTTTGAACAAACCTATAAACGCATCGGATCGGATTTCGATAAAATTTACTATGAGAGCGAAACCTATTTGCTTGGCAAAAAACTGGTGGAAGAAGGTTTGCGGAAGAAGATATTTTTTAAAAAACCCGATGGCAGCGTATGGATAGATCTCACGGCCGAAGGTTTGGATGAAAAGTTGCTCTTGCGCAGCGATGGTACTTCCGTGTATATCACACAGGATCTGGGATTGGCTAAGTTAAAATACGAAGATTATGGTGCCGATAGAAGTATTTATG
>JADGHY010000313.1 GCA_019683625.1 Thermoflavifilum sp.
TCAAAAGCATCCCTGATCCGGTCGGCATGCGGTACCACCCAGCGATTGCCGGCCCAGAGCAATATGCATAACAATATGCCTCCTACCCAATAAGCCCTCAGCATACGGCGAAAACTGATGCCAGCACTCAACATGGCAATAATTTCTGAACGATAAGCCAAACGAGAAGTGAAAAAAATAACGGCAATGAATACAAACAGTGGAAACAACAAGGCCGCAATGTGGGGAATAAAGCCGATGTAATATTCCAGAATCAGCTGCTTCACCGTAAGATGGCTCTTCACAAAATCATCCAGCTTCTCTGAAATATCGATGACTACAGTGATTACGATCAGGATGCCAATGGCATAAAAAAATGTACCCAGAAATTTTCGTAAGATATACCAATCGAGCTTTTGCATGCGAGAATTCCTTGGCGCAATGAACCAACAAAGATAGGGTTTTGCCTGCTGGCGTAGTGATTTCCCGGAAGCACCATTTGATTTTGCATTATTTTAGCTGCTGGCAAATTTTCTCTATGCGCTTTTCGGCAAGATCTGTGGGGTGGCCGATTTTGGTTTTCACCCTCCTGCATTTTTTCCTTGCTTTTTCCTTGCCCCTGGGAAATGATGAAGTGTATTATTGGACTTATGCCTTGCATCCGGCGTGGAGTTATTTCGATCATCCACCCATGGTAGGCTGGCTGATTTGGCTCACTACCTGGGGCACTGCCTTGCATCATGAAGGATTTGTGCGGCTGGGAGCCGTGTTGTGTTCAGCCATTACCATGTATGTGGTATATGATACCGGACGAATCATCCGCAATGAACGCACCGGATGGCTAGCAGCTTTGCTATACGGATCTATGCCCTACAGCAGCGTGCTGGCAGGTGTATTCATGTTGCCCGATTCTCCACAAATTTTGTTTTGGTGGCTGGCCCTGCGAAGCCTGGTGCGCATCGCAAACGATGAAGCCGAAAGACCTCATTCCTGGCTGGCTTTCGGGGTTTGGGCCGGATTGGCCACCCTAAGCAAGATTCATGGCATCTTTTTGTGGATAGGCGCCGGACTTTATCTGCTGTTGTTTCGCCGGAAAACATGGAAAAAGGGATATGTGTTTGCTGCTGCGGGCATTACCCTGCTGTGCCTCATTCCCATCCTGATCTGGAATGTGCAACATCATTTCATCACCTATGCTTATCATAGCCAACGCGTGAGCCTGGCTCAATCGCGGGTGCATATCAATTATTTTCTGACAGAAGTTGGAGGCGAATGCTTCTATCATAATCCCATCCTGTATGCAGGCATCTGGATTTGCCTGATACTGGTTTTTCGCAACCGGTTTTCTGCCTGCAACAAGCCAACCGTTCGGATTTTGCTTTGCGTGAGCCTGCCTTTAATAGGTATTTTGTTGGGCATATCTCTTTTTCGCAGCATCTTGCCTCACTGGAGCGGACCAGCTTATAGCAGTTTGCTTTTGTTGCCAGCAGCTTATCTGGACGCAAGAACTGGCTCTTCTCTGATGCTTCCGTGCATGGTGAAATGGGTGATAGGCGTTTTTCTGTTTATCATACTCACGGGCTGGTGGATGATTTTGTATTATCCGGGCACAGTTGGCAGCCACGATCCGGTGAAGTATGGATCGGGCGATTTCACATTGGATATGTACGGATGGCCCAGCATCGGCAAACAGTTTCAACATATTTATCAACAAGATATCCGGCAAGGGATCATGCAGCCAAACGCATTTATAGTTTCCAACAAATGGTTCCCCTTAGCGCATGAACAATTTTATGTGAGTTATTACACCCATCAACCTGTTCAGGGCATAGGAGCCGTAGATGATTTGCATGAATATGCAATCTGGCGTCCACAAAGCCAACAGCTACAGCCCGGCGATGATGCCTATTGCCTGGTGCCTTCCAATTATTTTATAGATGTATATGCAGCTTTTGGGAAGCAGTTTCAACGGATTGACACCCCTGTTGTGATCCTGCAATACCGGGGAGGTGTGCTGGCCAGAAAATTTTACGTCTATCGCCTGCATCATTTCCAGGCTTTGCATTAACCAAAAATTAATTTTCTTTTCCGATTCTTTTCAGCATCTTTTGGGAACTTGGCCACGATTATAGGTATTCCATTCATCATCTGCTGATGGCCAACATGAAAC
>JADGHY010000314.1 GCA_019683625.1 Thermoflavifilum sp.
CACCATCTCTTCGCGAAGTGCACAGCGAAGCTGTGGAACGGGTCCTTACCGTGAGCCGGCGATTGTTTCAGACCTATGGACTCCGTACCATGACGGTGGATGAAATTGCCCGCCACCTGGGCATGTCAAAACGCACCCTGTATCAGTTGTTTCGCGATAAAAACGAACTGGTGCGCATGGTCGTGAAGCAATTTATTGGAGAAATGCAAACCCAATGTGAGCTGATTCGCAAGGATGCCCGCGATGCCATCCACGAAACTTTTCAGATGTTTCAATATCTCGATGGCATCTTTCGTAACCTGAACCCGGTGGTCTTTGTGGAAATGCAGCGTTATCATCCCGATGCCTTCATGCTTTTTGATCAGCATCAGCAGACCTATATCAAACAACTCATCATCCATAACCTGAAAAGAGGCATCCAAGAAGGATATTATCGGGCAGATATACATGTGGAAGTCATTGCAAGATTCAGGCTGGAATCCGGACTGATGCCGCTTCGCCAGGAAATCTTTCCCAAAGATCAATTTCCCCTTCACGAAGTGCAACAGGAACTGATGTTGCATTATCTGTATGGCATTGCTACCATTAAAGGCTATCAACTGATTCAACAATATCGGCAACAATTTAATGAGCAAACAAACCATAGGTTATGAATCGAATGGTCATAAGCTGGATCGTAGGGTGTATATGCCTGTTTGGGCATTCTCTGGTCAATGCACAAGATAGCCTGCAGGCGGTTCATCGTTTTTCGCTGGATGATTGTATTGCCTATGCGATAGCACATGAGCTAAATCTGAAAAGCGCGCAGATTGATGCCCATATTACGGCTGCTAAAGAAAAAGAAGTAACGGGATTGGCTTTACCCAGGGTAACGGCCAGTGGTCAGTTTCAGGATTATCTGAAATTGCCTACCACCTTGTTTCCCGATTTTTTCTCACCGGCGGTTTATGCGATTTTGAAAAAAGAAAATTTAATTCCACAGGATAAGCCCATCCCTCAGGCCGGACTCACGCCCGTACAATTTGGTACACAGTATAACTTAAATGCCAGTTTAACGGCTTCTCAAACCCTGTTCGATCCCAGTGTATTTGTGGCTTTGCAGGCCAGGGAAACCATTCTGGAGCTGGCCCGCAAAAATGTAAAACGCACAGAACGGGATCTGAAAGTAAGTGTATCAAAAGCTTATTATAATGTTTGGATTGCGCGCAAACAATTGCAAGTGGTACAGGATAATATTTCCAGGCTGGAAAAATTATTGCACGACACCAGAGTCATGTATCAAAACGGGTTTGCAGAAAAATTGGATGTGGATCGGTTGCAGGTACAGCTTAATAATTTAATGGCTCAGCAGACCGAAATGCAAAATATGGTTACGCTGAGCGATCAATTGTTAAAGTTTCAGATGGGCATGCCGTTGCAGGATAGTTTGCAGCTCACCGATTCGTTGGGTTTTGACGATGTGAAAGGAGATTTGTTGCAAGATGAGCCATTTGATTTGCATCAGCGTATTGATTATCAAACCCTGCAAACGCAACTCCGGGTCAATGAATATGATTTAAAACGCTATCAGCTGGCCTGGCTGCCGAGCCTGTCGTTAAATGCCAGCTATGGGATTAATGCGGCCCGCACCTCATTTAATTTTTTTGATCACAATGAACCCTGGTTTAAAACCTTTTATGTGGGCATGAATCTCTCTATTCCATTGTTTGAAGGATTGCAGAAAAAATATCGAATTGATCAAGCTAAATTGAATGTACAAAAAACCCAAACCCAGCTGCAGCTGCTGGACCAAAGCATGCAACTGGAATTGCAGCAGGCAAAAACCAATTTAAGCAACTATCTGCTGAATGTAGCATCTCAGCAAAAGAATATGCAACTCGCACAGGAAGTGTATGAACAAACCATTAAGAAATATGAAGCCGGTGTGGGTTCTACCATTGAAATTAACAATGCCGAAGGAGATCTGCAACAGGCACAGCTGAATTATTACACGGCACTTTACAATGCCATGTTGGCTAAAATTGATTATTTAAAAGCAATAGGTAAACTGTAATGTGTATGTTCTTCATGCAAAAAACATTTGGTATGATATCCGTTTCATTTGTTCGCAGCTTGATGGGGTACGGATGTATCG
>JADGHY010000315.1 GCA_019683625.1 Thermoflavifilum sp.
TTTCCCGTAATTTTCAGCAAGTACCTGACTAATCTCTGAAAACCAATTCACATTGTCTGGCATCATTCAAGGATTATGTTTAAGTTTAAAAATAGTCTTTTCTCGATTCTCGGCAAATCTGCATGCGGCCATCATCGCCGTTGGCGAACTTATGCCCTGGTGGCCTGGCTGGGCTTGATGGCCATAACATGGATCGCCTGGTGGAATATACCCGCATTTCGTACCCATTGGGTGGAGCAGTTTGGCCCGCAGTGGTGGCAATTCCAACGCTGGCTCACGGGCTGGATTCCCTTTAGCCTGGGCGATCTGGGTTATATTGCTCTTTTTCTTTGGCTACTGACGCAAATCTATATTTTTGTACGCAACTGGATCAGAAAAGGCCTGCAAAGGAAATGGATAGCCAGGCTGCTCTGGCGTATCCTGATGATGTTGAGTATTTTATATGGCATCTTCCAACTGGGATGGGGATTTGCTTATTTATTGCCCCGTGTACGGCAATCTTTTCATGTACCCTTAAAACCCTATACCCAAGCTGAATTGCAGGATCTTGCCCAATGGCTGGCAGCCTCAACCAATGGGCATTACGTGCAGATAACGGACGCAGGTAAAACCTCTCATAAAACCTATTTTCAAAAAGTTATTGTGCCTGGAGCCATCGAGGCCTATCATCGCCTGCATAAAGCCGGATGGATAGCCGCTTATGCCCATCCGGCCATTAAGCCATCGATATTTCACAATATCATAAATTACATGGGGATTGAAGGGTATTACAACCCTTTTACGGGTGAAGCACAGGTGAACACCGATATTCCTGCTGTGCTGCTACCTTTCGTGACATGCCATGAGATAGCCCACCAGATGGGGTTTGCACAAGAATATGCTGCTAATTTTGTAGGCTTTTTGGCCGCCACTCACGCACAGGATCCTTTGTTTCGGTATTCGGCTTATTTAGATATGCTGCTTTATGCCGCCAACGCCCTTCGTCATGGCCGGGAAGCCGGTGATAGCCTGTTTTTTCATCAGCTCTGGGATAGTTTATTACCCGGTGTAAAGAAGGATATACAGCAGATTTATGCTTACGAAAAAAGGTATGAAGGCCCTGCCGATGAGCTCATGATGCATGTGTATGATGCATATTTGAGAGCCAATCAGCAACATCGGGGTATCCACAGTTATCAGCAGGTGATTGCCCTGCTAATTCAATACCGCAAACAATTTAAGGCACGCGCGTGATTTTCAGCATATTGGTGGGCAAATGTTCATGTACGGGGATGCTGCCTGTATTCACTACCACATCACCGGAAGAGATGAAACCACGCTCTTTGAGGATTTGGATCTGATCAAAAATAATAGAATCCACACTCTCTTCTTCAGCATAATAAAAGGCCCGTACTCCCCAACTCAAGCTCAATTGATTCACCAGGGAAGGCACTTTGGTAAACACATACAGAGGTGCTTTGGGCCGATAACTGGAAAGCATAAAACCCGTGTAACCGCTTTGGGTCATGCCAATCAAGGCATCGGCCTTTACATCTTCTGCAATGCGGCAGGCATTGTAACAAAGCGCATCGCTTAAAAAGGAGGGTGAGTGCGGCTGGGGAATGAGGTTGCGATTGTAAATGATGTCTTCTTTTTCTACTTCCTCAATGATTTTCTTCATGGTTTCCACCACCAGCACAGGATGCTTACCTGTAGCAGTTTCTGCGCTCAACATCACGGCATCGGCACCTTCCAGTACGGCATTGGCCACGTCGGTGATTTCGCTGCGATTGGGTTTGGAGCGTTCAATCATGCTTTCCATCATCTGGGTAGCCACAATCACCGGCTTGGCCCGATGGATGCACTTGCGGATGATGTTTTTCTGAATCATGGGAATCTGCTCCACCGGCAATTCCACACCCAAATCACCACGCGCAATCATGATACCGTCCGACTCGAGAATGATTTCCCGAATATTGTTTACAGCCTCGGGCTTTTCAATCTTGGCAATGATTTTAATGGGACTGTTTTTTTCTTTTAGTTTATTGCGTAAGATAATGATATCATTCACGCTGCGCACAAACGAAAGCGCCACCCAATCGAGCTGTTGTTCTATGATAAATTCCAGATC
>JADGHY010000028.1 GCA_019683625.1 Thermoflavifilum sp.
ATGTAATCCCTGCAATGGGGCTGCTGGCTTTGATTTTCATGTTATTTAAAATCAATTGGGTTTCGCGTCAGCCTGCTGGCAATGAAAAGATGACAGAAATTGCCAGGCATATTGCAGAAGGGGCAATGGCATTCTTAAAAACGGAATACAAGATCCTGGCTTACTTCGTCATTATAGCAGCCATTTTGCTTGGTTATATGGGCTATGCTAATCCGCATTCCAGCTGGATCATTGCATTAGCCTTTATCGTCGGAGCCATTCTCTCGGCCTTTGCCGGGTTCAATGGCATGCGCATTGCCACCAAAGCCAACGTACGCACGGCCGAGGCTGCCCGCAACAGCTTGGCGCGTGCATTGCGCGTGTCGTTCACAGGAGGTTCGGTGATGGGCCTTGGGGTGACCGGGCTGGCAGTGTTGGGGCTGGGAGCGTTGCTGATTGTGGTATTGCACCTGTTTGGCGTGTTGGATGCCCAACAGGGTGATTTGGCAAAGGCGCTGGAAGTACTCACGGGGTTTTCCCTGGGAGCCGAAAGCATTGCCCTGTTTGCCCGCGTGGGAGGTGGTATTTACACGAAAGCAGCCGATGTGGGGGCCGACCTGGTAGGGAAAGTGGAAGCCGGAATTCCGGAAGATGATCCCCGCAACCCGGCTACGATTGCCGACAATGTAGGCGATAATGTGGGCGATGTAGCTGGCATGGGAGCCGACCTGTTCGGGTCTTTTGTATCTACCATCATTGGTACCGTAGTGCTCGGCGGGGAAATCAGCAAAAATCCCGATACCGTCGATGCTTATGGTGGACTTTCTCCGGTACTCCTGCCTATGGTGATTGCCGGAGTGGGTACTTTATTTTCAGTATTGAGTACTTATGTCGTACGCATCAAAGAAAATGGTGACGTGCAAAAAGCGCTAAACAGAGGCAATTGGCTGGCTATTTTGCTTACAGCCATCGCCTCCTACTTTATCACCATCAATATGTTACCGGCCGAGCTCAGCTTGCGTGGCCACACCTTTACTTCCACGGGTGTGTTTGGCTCCATCGTGGTGGGACTGATCGTGGGCACCCTCATGAGCATGATCACGGAATATTATACTTCCATGGGACGTAGGCCCGTATTCCGCATCGTCAAACAATCATCTACCGGACACGCAACCAACATTATCGGAGGGCTTTCCGTGGGCATGGAATCTACCGCACTGCCCATTGTGGTACTGGCAGCCGGTATCTATGGCTCTTATGTGCTGGCAGGCCTTTACGGCGTGGCTATTGCCGCCTCGGGCATGATGGCCACTACCGCCATGCAATTGTCTATCGATGCTTTCGGACCGATTGCCGACAATGCAGGAGGCATTGCCGAGATGAGCGAACTGCCTAAAGAAGTGAGATCGCGGACGGATATCCTGGATGCTGTGGGAAATACCACCGCCGCCACGGGTAAGGGATTTGCCATTGCCTCTGCAGCTCTTACCTCCCTGGCGCTGTTTGCCGCTTTTGTGGGTATTGCTATGCCCAACCCAGCCGACCAACATATTGATATTTATCAGGCTAAGGTATTAGCAGGATTGTTTGTGGGCGCCATGATCCCCTTTTTGTTTTCTTCCCTGGCTATAGCAGCTGTGGGTCGTGCTGCCATGTCGATGGTACAGGAAGTGCGCCGTCAGTTTCGTGAAATTCCCGGTATCATGGAAGGAAAGGGCAAACCTCAATACGACCGGTGTGTGGCCATTTCTACCAATGCCTCCATCCGGGAGATGTTATTGCCCGGCTCACTAGCCATCATTGTACCGTTAATCGTGGGCTTTGCATTCGGTCCCGAAGTGCTGGGCGGGTTCCTGGCGGGGGTAACCGTCTGCGGAGTGCTGATGGGCATTTTCCAAAGCAATGCCGGGGGAGCATGGGATAATGCCAAAAAATCCTTTGAAAAAGGGGTAGACATCGACGGCATCACCCACTACAAAGGTTCCGAACCCCACAAATCTTCCGTAACAGGCGATACCGTTGGCGATCCCTTCAAAGATACTTCTGGCCCATCCATGAATATCCTCATTAAGCTGACCAGCATCGTTTCCCTGGTGATTGCCCCTACGCTGGCCAACTTATACAGTCATCCCGCTGCCAGCGGGGTGACCGCACTTCAGCCTGTTTCTCAGCAGCAGGTACAAATCCAGCAAAAGGCACAACAGCAGGCTTATCCACTAACCAACCAGAAAAGCTCCGAGCAGCCGGCCAACCCATGAACCCCTGTTTCAGGAGCCAGGGTATTGCTATCGGGCATCTGGCCCATTTCCACTCCGGCCATTTCTGAAAACGGCCGGCCATCTTGCATCCTGTCACATCAGGGTAAGATTTAACAGCTCGCTTCCACATGAGATTTGATCAAGAACAAACTATTTCGGAATTTTGTATGATTAAAAAATGTCAACTATTTAGGAGATCTCAACCATGATTACCGTATCAGAACAAGCAAAAACCTATATCCAGCAACTGCTGCAGGAAGAAGGCCACCCGGCAAACACTTTCGTGCGGGTGAGTGTGAAGGGAGGGGGATGTGCAGGCCTGGAGTATCAACTGAAATTCGATACCCAGCTTCAGGAAGGGGATCAAGTGTTCGAAGATAAAGGGCTGAAAATTGTGACTGACTTCAGGAGCTTGCTTTATCTCTATGGAACCGAATTGGATTATTCCGGTGGCCTAAACGGCAAAGGGCTGATTTTCAAAAATCCCAATGCTACCAAAACCTGCAGCTGCGGTGAAAGTTTTGCTGTCTGACTGCTGATTGTTTAATCGTTTTAAACCATTAACCATGCCCACAACAGATCAAGACATTCTCCAAAAATACTCTGACCAGGAATATGAATTTGGGTTCGAAACCCGGGTAGAAATGGAAATCCTGCCGCCCGGGTTAAACGAAGAAACTATTCGTTTTATCTCGGCCAAAAAAGAAGAACCGGAATGGTTGCTTCAGTGGCGGCTAAAAGGACTGGAGCATTTTCGCAGGCTTAGCCAAGAGATGCCCGAATGGCAGAATTTTAAACTGCCATACATCGATTTTCAGGCCATTTCCTATTATGCTGCCCCCAAAAAGCGCAAACTCAACAGCTTAGATGAAGTTGACCCGGAAATCCTGGCTACCTTCGAAAAACTGGGTATCCCGCTGGAAGAACAGAAGGTGCTGGCAGGTGTGGCTGTGGATGCGGTGATGGATAGCGTATCCGTTGCTACCACCTTTCAGGAAAAACTCAAGGAAAAAGGCGTGATATTCTGCTCCATGGGCGAAGCCGTAAAGCATTATCCTGACCTGGTGAAAAAATACCTGGGCACTGTGGTACCTTATTCCGACAATGTGTTTGCTGCCCTGAATGCAGCCGTGTTTTCCGACGGATCTTTCTGCTACGTGCCCAAAGGTGTACGCTGCCCCATGGAGCTATCGACCTATTTCCGTATCAATGCCGCCAATACCGGACAATTTGAACGCACCCTCATCATTGCCGATGAAGGAGCCTATGTGAGCTACCTGGAAGGATGCACCGCTCCGAAACGCGATGAAAACCAGCTCCATGCCGCCGTGGTTGAACTCATTGCCCTGGATCATGCCGAAATCAAGTACTCTACCGTGCAAAACTGGTTTCCCGGCGATAAAAATGGAAATGGCGGCGTATTTAACTTCGTTACCAAACGCGGCATCTGCAAAGGGCCTTATGCCAAGATCTCCTGGACCCAGGTAGAAACAGGCTCAGCTATCACCTGGAAATATCCCAGCGTGATCCTGCAAGGCGATCATTCAGTAGGTGAATTTTATTCGGTGGCCATGACTCGTAATCGCCAAATTGCCGACACCGGTACCAAAATGATTCATCTGGGCAAACATACCCGCAGCCGCATCATCTCCAAAGGGATCTCTGCAGGCTATAGCCAAAACAGCTACCGCGGACAAGTGCGGGTGGGCCCAAGAGCCGATTTTGCCCGGAACTTCACCCAGTGCGATTCCCTGCTGTTAGGCGATAAATGTGGCGCCCACACGTTCCCCTATATCGATTGCCAGAATCCTACTGCCATCCTGGAACATGAGGCCACAACTTCTAAGATTGCAGAAGATCAGATTTTCTACCTCAATCAACGGGGACTTGACACCGAAAAGGCTGTGGCCCTCATTGTCAACGGCTATGCCCGCGAAGTACTGAACAACCTTCCCATGGAGTTTGCCGTAGAAGCGCAAAAACTGCTGGCCATTTCTCTTGACGGAAGTGTGGGTTAAGATTTTGCTTATCATAAAAATGTATGGTTTCATAAGTCATAATGCTATCGTTTAAATCATGGAAAATTGTATGCTTCAGATTAAAAACTTACAAGCGAGTGTGAACGGAGAACCTATTCTGAAAGGGGTTGACCTTGAAGTGAAAGCCGGTGAAATCCATGCTATCATGGGCCCCAACGGATCGGGTAAAAGTACTTTGGCTTCTGTGTTAGCCGGCAACGAACTGTATGAGGTTACCGGCGGTGAAGCTTGGTTTGAAGGCAAGAATTTGCTGGAAATGCCCCCGGAAATCCGAGCCCGCGAAGGATTGTTCATGGCATTTCAATATCCCGTGGAAATCCCAGGCGTGTCTAATATCAACTTCCTGAAAACAGCCCTGGCTGAAATTAGGGCCCATAGAGGATTACCACCCCTCAGCGCTAAAGAATTCATGCAAAGGCTCAAAGAAAAACAGGAACTGGTTGAGTTTAATGCCTCTCTGGTGAACCGTTCACTCAATGAAGGATTCTCCGGAGGTGAAAAAAAGCGCAACGAAATCCTCCAACTGGCTATGCTGGAGCCTAAACTGGCTATCTTAGATGAAACAGATTCCGGATTGGATATCGATGCTCTCCGCATCGTGGCTAACGGGGTGAATAAACTCCGGGCGAAAGATAATGCCTTCATCATCATCACCCACTATCAACGGCTGTTGCAATATATCATACCTGATTACGTGCATGTGCTCTACGATGGACGCATCATCAAATCGGGCACAAAAGAACTGGCTTATGAATTAGAGGAAAAAGGCTATGACTGGATTAAAGAAAGCCTTCAGGCTTCTTTCAGCTGATGCTTTTTCAGAAGTTATCGCCAAGTTTGCAGTGAGGTATAAATTCTTTAGAACCCATGAGCAAGTCCATATTCAACTCTTTTTATCAATACCTGATCGAACAATATGAAGCGTTTCAGGCAAATCTGCAGGGCACATTACCCTGGCCCGATGCCTTGTTGAAACACAAACAACAAGCATTTGAGCTTTTTAAAAAACAAGGATTTCCTTCCACCAAACAGGAAGACTGGAAATATACCAATCTTGCTGGGCCTTTGCAGCAGATTTTTCATTTGTCAGCTGGCAATGAAACTGCAGATCTACAAACAGCCCTAAAAGCGGCATCTATCAAAGATGTGCAAGCCTGTCGCATCGTGCTGTTAAATGGCAGGCTGCAACGTGCATACTCCGATCCCTTGCCCGAAGGCGTACATTTCCTGGAAGGAGCAGAAGCCCTGCATCATTATTATGCAGAAGAATATTTCGCAAGTCTTGCCGATCCCACGGGTATCCCACTGGTGGCATTAAATACTGCATTCGTGCCTGCTTTTAACCTGCTGCATATTCAGAAAACTACCGACAGGCCTTTGCATATCATGCACTTTTATGCAAGCCATCAGGCAAGTTTTCTACCCGAACGATTGCTGCTGGTCACAGAAGAACAGGTGCAGACACAAATTATCGATACCTTTCACCAGTTAACCACAGAACCGATATTGATCAATTATGTGGTGGAACAGTATTTAAAAGAACAGGTGGCTATGGATATTTTCCTGATCAATGCGCTGCAGCCCAATGCCACCTTTTTCCATCACAGCGAGACTTACTTGCACAGCCAAAGCACTTATCATCATTTAAACTTTTCTTTTCCGGGCGCAGATTTTATCCGCAACAACATCAATGCGCGTTTGCAAGGGTCGGCTTCAGAAGCCAATCTCTGGGGCTTGTATGTAGGCGGTGGTCATCAATTGGTGGACAACCACACCATCGTGGATCATCAACAACCCGGTTGCAACAGCAATGAATGGTACAAAGGTATCTTGCAGGACAAGAGTACGGGCGTCTTTAACGGAAAAATTTTCGTGGAAAAAGGCGCCCAAAAAACCAATGCCTTCCAGAAGAACAACGCCATTTTGCTGAGCAGGGAAGCCACTGTGCACGCAAAACCTCAGCTGGAAATTTTTGCCGATGATGTGAAATGCTCACACGGGTCAACGGTCGGGCAAATGAATGAAGAGGCTTTGTTTTACCTGAGAACGCGAGGCTTAAGTGAGCTTACTGCCCGTCAACTGTTAATTGAAGCTTTTGCATTCGATATCTTGTCAAAAATACCTCATAAAGCTGTTGCCCATCATGTGATGGAGCTGTTGCGGCAGCATCTTCATCTGGAATCATCAATACCCATAGATGCTTAATCAAAAATCATGGCTGTGAACATCTCTTCAACCATATCGCCTTTTTTGCTTCAGCAGAAACCCGTTTCAAGCTATTTCCCGGCATTGCAGCAACAGGTGTACGGGCAGCCCTTGATATATTTTGATAATGCAGCTACCACGCAAAAACCAAAATCGGTAATTGACGCCATCGTACGCTATTACAGCACGATCAACAGCAATGTACATCGGGGCGTACATTATCTTAGCCAACAAGCTACAGAAGCCAGTGAAGAGACGCGCAGACGCGTGGCTCGTTTTATTCACGCCCGCCATGCTCATGAAATTATCTTTACACGCGGCACCACGGAAAGCATTAACCTGGTGGCTTATGCTTACGGAAAATATGCCCTTAAGCCAGGAGATAATGTGGTGATATCGGCCATGGAGCACCATTCCAATATTGTGCCCTGGCAAATTGCCTGTGAAGATCGGGGTGCTTCCCTGCGCGTTATACCCATGAATGATCGGGGTGAATTATTGATCGACGAACTCGATCACCTGCTGGACGAGCGCACGCGTATCCTGGCCATCACCTGGATTTCGAATTCCCTGGGCACCCTGAATCCGATCGAAGAAATCATCCAAAAAGCCCATCAGTTCGACATACCTGTGCTGATTGATGCTGCTCAGGCCGCCCCCCACATGCCTATCGACGTACAGACTATAGATTGCGATTTTCTGGTCTTCTCGGGTCATAAAATGTATGGCCCTACGGGCATTGGCATACTCTATGGCAAAGAGAAATGGCTGGAACAAATGCCTCCCTATCAAGGTGGCGGCGAAATGATTAAATCCGTTCGTTTTGAAAAAACGGAATATAACGACCTGCCCTTCAAATTTGAAGCAGGTACCCCTCATATTGAAGGCACCGTATGTTTGCAAGCCGCCATCGATTTTCTGGAAAGCTTGCCTTTGCACAAGGCTTTTGCCTATGAACAACAATTGCTGGAATATGCTACACAGCAGATGAGCCAGATCCCAGGCCTGCGCATCATTGGCCAGGCCCAACATAAGGCAAGCATTTTATCTTTTATCATCGAAAACACCCATCCCTACGATGTGGGCGTATTGCTCGATAAAATGGGTATTGCCGTGCGCACAGGTCACCATTGTACCCAACCAGTAATGGACTTCTTCGGTATTCCCGGCACCGTACGGGTGTCTTTGGCTGTGTATAACACCCCATCAGAAATCGACAGGCTTGTAACTTGCCTTGATAAAGCGGTGAGCATGTTAAAATAAAATGGTAAATTGTGAAAAAGCCGGCTCATGAGCATTAACGAAATTCAGGATGAACTGATTGCAGAATTTAGCATGTTAACCGACTGGGTAGATAAGTATGAATATCTGATTCAATTGGGTAAAGATTTGCCACCCATTGACCCTAAGTACAAAACAGATGATCATCTGATTAAAGGCTGCCAGTCGAAAGTTTGGTTGCATGCCGAATACAAGGATGACGGAAAAATGTATTTCACGGCCGATAGCGATGCCATCATTTCCAAAGGATTGGTGAGCCTGGTCATCCGTATTTTATCGGGACATACGCCGGAAGAAATTGCAAAAGCTGAACTGTATTGTATTGATCAAATTGGGCTGAAAGAGCATCTTTCCCCTACCCGATCTAATGGATTGGTGTCGATGATTAAACAAATGAAACTCTACGCCATTGCTTTTCAATCACAACTTAAAAATGCATGAATCATGGTGATTGACGATCAGGCAGGCCTTCAGGATCAAATCATTGCCGTACTGAAAACCGTTTATGATCCGGAAATCCCGGTGAATATTTATGATCTGGGGTTGGTATATGAATTACATATCAACCAGGAAGGCGAAGTATTCATCCTGGTGACACTTACTGCCCCAGGATGCCCCGTGGGCGCCGATATCGTGAGTGAGATCGACGAGAAAGTCAGCCAAATTGAAGGAGTAAAGGATGTGCATGTGGAGCTCACCTTTGATCCGCCCTGGAATATGGGCATGATGAGCGAAGAGGCAAAACTGGAACTGGGATTTATGTAATGATATGATGCAACAGAAAAGCTTAAGGATTTGAAGGCATGTCTGTTGCTTTCCCGAGAAAAATCTTTTCCATTTGCGGAGCCAGTGCATCGGCAATTTTTTTAAGGGCAATACCCATTTGGGCCTCCACCGTTTTTTGCGAAATACCCAATAATACGGCCACTTCCTTGTGTTTTAACCCATTTTCCTTCACCAACTGATAGATGACTCTGCATCGGGGTGGCAGTTGTTGGATAGCCAGTTGTATCCTGCGTTGCATCTCTACGGTTAGATACAATTCCTCCGGACTAGGTGCTGATGAAAGCAGATCGGGCGGACAGTCCTCCAGCCGCTCCAGCAAATTGCGCCGGGTGCGTGTCTGGTAATTGAGTGCCGTGTTTTTGATTGCTACATATAAATAAAGCTTGAGTTGTTCCACCTTTACCAGACGGGATCTTTGCTGCCATACCTTGAATAGGACATCTGAAACAATTTCTTCTGCAGCTTCATGCGATTTGATGATAGAAAAGGCAAAATGATAAAGAGGAGTATAAGCATGAAAAAATAAGGCTCGGTAGGCTTCTTCATCACCTTCAACCATGGCCTGAAGCCACGTTCTGCAGCGTTGTTCATCTAACTTCATGTTGGGCATTAAAGGAGTTACCAAACGGAATTTAAGAGGAAACTTGCAAATCGCAAAAACTCCTATCGTTTAAACACAAAATAAACGGCTCCGATCATCAACAAAAAAGAAATAAGATAATTCCAGCGCAAGGGCTCTTTCAGATAAAGGGTTGCAAAAGTGGCAAACACCGTCAGGGTAATCACTTCTTGCACAATCTTCAACTGATAACCTGTCCAGCCTTCCAGGGCACCAATTCGATTGGCAGGCACCTGAAAACAATATTCAAAAAAGGCAATAGACCAACTGATGAGAATCACTTTCCAAAGCGGAATCTGTTCGAGTTTATGTGAACCAATATGCCAATACCAAGCAATGGTCATGAAGGTGTTGGAGCAGATGAGCAACAATACCGTACGCATGGAATGTATTTATCAGACAAATATAGGTATCCATGCGTTTATTTCGCATCCGCGATGAAGCAACAACCCGAGATGGGATCCCTGATCAGGATGGGCGCTCGTGCTTTTTAGCCGGCCAGTACATCACCACATAAAAAATGCCTAATAGCAGCATAAGCGCTCCCCACCACAGGCCTGCATGCAAATGAGCCAACACAATATGGGGATTGGCAGCCGGTGAAAACAAGGCCGGCAGGCTGGCAATCACAATAATCAGCCCATATATCACCAGCAGGGAGCCAATGAAAAACCAGATCGAGATACCATGTTCTTCGTGCATATAGATAAGTTTTTTACCAGAAGATAACCTGTAAAATCAAAAAGGCAATGAATACCACCGCTGCCCAGAAGATAGGCCGTTTTACCAGGGGCAGATGCCCTTCAGACGGAATTTCCGTACATCCTCTCACCAATCCCACCAGCTCAACCTCGGGTTTGGGTCGGGTGGCCAGGCTTACGATCACGGTTACGGCCACACAAATCAGCCACGACCATAGGGCGCGGTACATATCCTCGGCCATGGCCTTGGCATCAGGAGAACCTGCAATGATGCTTAATGCCCGCGGGTCCACCCTTACCCATACCCACATGCCAATAGAAGAAGCTGTACCCGCCAGCAAACCCCAGAATCCTCCGGCCGGAGTAGCTCGTTTCCACAACATGCCCAGAATCACTGTCCCGAACAATGGTGCTATGAAAAAGCTGAATAGCGCCTGAACATAATCCATGATGCTGGCAGCATGTTCTACCAGGTAGGCTGTACCTATACTCACGACAATGCCCACAATCGTTGCCCATCGGCCCATCCTCACGTAATGCCTGTCATCCACCTCCTGACCGGTGATGGCCAAGTGAATGGGCTTGTAAATATCATAAGTCCATACCGTGGAAAATGCCGTGATATTGCCCGCCATGCCCGACATAAAACCGGCTATCAGGGCCGTGATGCCCAAACCCAGCAAACCTGGCCCCAGATAACGAGCCATCATCAAGGGTAAAATTTCATTATAACTCGGCTGACCCGTGGCAGCAGCCTGATCCTGCCCTACCAGGCCGGGCATCACCGCCAACCCAATCAATCCGGGTAAAATCACGATAAATGGAACCAGCATCTTAAAAGCCGAGCCAATGATGGGTGCCATTTTTGCTGAACGCAGGTCCTTAGCCGATAATACCCTTTGGACCACTAAAAAATCCGTTGTCCAGTATCCAAACGAAATAATGAATCCCAGGCCAAACACAATACCCGTCCAATGAATACCCATGGGATTATCTTTAAAATGGCCCAAGGTACTCCACAAATGGGTATAATCGCCGTGCGGGAAATTTTCATGAATCCTGGCCACCATGCCCTTCCAGCCACCCACTTCCATCAGGCCAATGATGGGCACCAACAGGGCCCCTGCCCAAATGAGCACGAATTGCAACACTTCATTGAACATGGCCGACAGCAAACCGCCCAGTACCACATATACCAGCACCGTAATAGAAGACACCCAGATGCTGAAATTAATATCCCAACCAATGATTACTTTCATGACCAGCGCCATGGAGAACATGTTCACCCCACTCATCAGAATAGTCATCAAGGCAAAAGAAATGGCTGCCAGCATGCGTGCACTTTCCCCGAAGCGAAGTTTCAGATAACCCGGCACAGAATGCGTGCGCGAGATATAATAAAAAGGCATCATCACAATGGCCAGAAACAACATGGCCGGTATAGCCCCGATCCAATACCAGTGTGTAGCCAGGATCCCATACTGATAAGCCGACGCGGCCCAGCCCATGAGTTCGAGTGAACCCAGATTTGCTGAAATGAAAGCCAGCCCTGCAATCCACATGGTCATCTTGCGGCCGGCCAGGAAAAAATCATCTCCCGTCTTGGTGTAACGGGAAAGATAATAACCAATGCCCAGCACCATGGCAAAATAAATCACGATGATCAGCACATCGGCCCAGCCCAGGCTAATCAGGCTAGAAGAAGCCAGCAAAACGGAAAGCATACTTGAACAAAGTGGCATCATAAACGTACACATTTAGTAGTGGATAATGAGAAATGAATGTGATTGGTTATGCATAAACTCATTGTGCAGTAATTTGTACCTGAGCAGCCTGTAAACCCTCAGCAGTGGCTGTAACTGTAATATTGCCTTTCTGTCCGTTGGATTGTATCACCAGCATGGCCAGTCCATTGAAGGCATGGCGCTGAGGTGATTTAAAGGAATCATGATCAATTTCACTGCCATTGTCTGTTCCGGCAATAAACCCGGCCCCTTGCACCTGAAAGTGAATCAGGTTATTGGCATTCGGCACCAATACACCCTGTTGATCCACTACTTTTGCCGTTACAAACGATAAGTCACGGCCATCGGCATGAATTTGCCGACGATCCGGCTCCAGCACCAGGCGATAAGGTGCACCGGCCGTACGCACCATAGCCGTTTTCACCACCTGATCCCCGCGATATGATACAGCCTTCAACTCGCCGGGTTCATAAGGCACCCGCCACATCACATGAAATTGCCCCGGCTCTTTATGTCGCCGTCCCAGGGAATGTCCGTTCAGGAATAATTCCACTTCATCGGCATGGTTATAGAAGGCCCACACATCCACCGTATCACCAGGTTTCCAGTTCCAGTGCGGAAAAATATGCAAGACAGTATCCTGAGTCCACACACTCTTGTACATGTAATAAATATCTTTGGGAAAGCCAGCCAGGTCAATGATGCCGAAATAAGAGCTTCTGGCTGGCCATGGATAAGGCGTGGGTTCACCCAGATAGTCCCATCCCGTCCAGATAAACATGCCCGAAGCAAAGGGATGATCTAAGATAGCCCGCAGCGCATCTTCATGCAAATTCCCCCAGGGCGTGCGGCAATTATCATAAGCCGAGCAAGTAAAATCGGCATTCATCTTTTCATGGCTATCCCCGCGGGGGGGCCACACCCGGATGCTGTCCGACGGCATATCATAATGCCCACGTGTTTCCAGTGCAGAAGTGGTTTCTGAGGCAATGAAAGGCTTGCCCGGGAAGTCTTGCGGGAAACGATTATAAGCCCCGACATCATAATTATAGCCAATGACATCCAGCACGCCAGCATGTGCAATGCTGTTGTGGGGCGATTCGGGTGCATTTAATGCAGAAGTGACGGGACGGGTAGTATCCAAATTTTTCACGATGCTTACGAGTTCGCGCGCAATCACGCCCCCTGCACTATCCCACTGATCGGGAATTTCATTACCAATGCTCCAGAGAATGATGCTGGGATGATTGCGATCGCGCAAGACCATGTCTTCCAAATCGCGCCGATGCCATTGATCCCAGTAAATATGGTAGTCGTATGGATTTTTGCCGCGCTTCCAGCAGTCAAAAGCCTCATCCATCACCAATATGCCTATGCGATCACACAAGTCTAATAATTCCGGTGCAGGAGGGTTGTGCGAAGTACGCAATCCATTTACCCCCATTTTTTTAAGCATCTCCAGCTGCCGCTCCAGGGCTCGTTCATTGATCGCAGTCCCAAGACACCCCAGATCATGATGATCACATACCCCCCATATCTTCATGGGTTTGCCGTTCAACGAAAATCCTGTTTGCGGATCAAAATGAAAATACCGGATGCCCAGTGGCGTCACTACCTGATCTACCAATTGGCCATTCACCAATATTTCGCTCACCACGTGATAGAGATAGGGATCATCAACCGACCACAGATGCGGATGAGGTACTTTCAGCTGCTGATGCACCTGCAAAGAATCCTGCTGAGCTGCAAAAGCTGAAACATGGCTGCTTACTTCCCTTCCCTGTGCATCTTCAATGCGGGTGCGCAACTCAAAACGCCCGGCTGTATGGGTAAGATTGCGTATGGTGGTCTGTACGCGTACAGTAGCCGATTGCTGGCTAATTTCTGGTGTAGTCACATACACACCCCAATGATCAATATAGCAGGGATGGGTTTTTACCAACCATACATTGCGGTAAATGCCCGAACCTGAATACCAGCGTGAGTTGGGTTGGTGGGAATTATCCACCCGCACCGCAATCACATTTTCTCCGCCAAAGTGGATATACGGCGTGAGATCATATTCGAAGGAACTATATCCATAAGGCCTCTCCCCCAGAAAATGCCCGTTTATCCACACCCGGCTATCCATGTATACGCCGTCGAAATCCACGAAAATGCGTTTACCCCGATCGGCTTCTGAAACCCGAAATGTTTTCCGATACCAGCCTACCCCTCCCGGCAGGGCTCCTCCACCCGGCGTAGCAGGATTATCCCGGCTAAAACTCCCTTCAATGCTCCAATCATGTGGCAGATTCAGCTGGCGCCAATGGTGATCATCAAAAGAGGGTTGTTCGGCTCCTACCGGATCGCCCAGCACAAAACGCCAGTGATCATCAAAATTTTCGCGTATCCTGGCTTGCTGGGCATCACCCACCTGCCAGCTGATGGCAAAAAAACAAGAAATAATTGTAAGAACGACAAGTTTTTTATCTGGCAGCATATATGG
>JADGHY010000316.1 GCA_019683625.1 Thermoflavifilum sp.
ATATAAGAGTAGGGTAGATTTGAATTTTTCAAATATTCCCACGAACTTGGCGGTATTGGTCACTACAAAATCTACGTTTGCATGCTTTCCAAAGATCTTGGATGGGCTTTTGATTTTGATCAACAGGAGCCTTGGTCTCGTGTGGCCCAGATCAACTATCAGCTTTCACCGGAAGAATTAATTGCCCAAAGCCTGCAACGCAAGTTGGGGCAGTTGGATGAAAATGGGGCATTGGTCGTGCAAACCGGGCAATATACGGGCCGCTGTCCGCAGCATCGCTTTATTGTACGGGATGCGCTCACCTCCGGGCAGGTCGATTGGAATGCCATCAATCAGCCCATGGATGAAGCCGCATTTGAAGGCTTTTGGCAGGAAGTGATGGCCTATCTGGAGGGCAAAGAAGTGTGGATGAGAGATGCCTGGGTGGGCGCAAGTGAGTTGTGGAGGCAGCGTGTGCGTGTGGTTACTGAACTCCCCTGGGCCGATTTATTTGTGCATCATTTGTTTTTGCCCCGTCAGTCGGCCCTGCATGAGCCGTATGATTGGCTGGTATTGCATGTGCCGCATTTCACCAGGCACACCCATGACGGGAAGCAGCCCTGCATTGCCTTGCATTTCACCCGTCGCCTGATTCTGATTGCAGGCACGGCTTATACGGGAGAAATCAAAAAGAGCTTGTTTACTGCCATGAATTACTGGCTGCCCCAGCAAGGGGTGCTCACCATGCATTGTTCGGCCAACATGGACGAGCGAGGGCAAACGGCCTTGTTTTTTGGCTTAAGCGGCACAGGCAAAACCACCTTAAGTTGTTCGGCTGATCGGCGTCTTATTGGCGATGATGAGCATGGCTGGGATGAAGCCGGGATATTCAATCTGGAAGGAGGTTGTTATGCCAAGTGCATTCATCTCAATGCCGAGACGGAGCCCGTGATTGCCGCTGCCATTGGTGCGGGAACGCTGGTGGAAAACATGCGATTTTATCCCGGCACAAGGCGTTTGAATTTTGCTGATCAAAGCATCACAGAAAACATTCGCGCAGCTTTTCCCCTGGACAAGGTACCCCATCATGTGACTGATCACAGCGGTCCTGCGCCAAGATGGATTTTCTTCCTCACCTGCGATGCCCATGGGGTACTCCCGCCGGTAGCCCGGCTCACGGTGCCGCAAGCCATCTATCAGTTTCTTTCGGGTTACACAGCCAAGGTTGCGGGTACAGAAGCAGGGGTGGTGAGTCCTAAAGCCACTTTCAGCACTTGCTTTGGCGCACCTTTCATGCCGCTGCATCCCACAATATATGCCCGCATGCTTGAGCAAAAAATCAGGCAACACGGTGTGTCGTGCTGGTTGATCAACACAGGATGGATGGGAGGGCCTTATGGCGTAGGGCAGCGCATTCCTTTGCCGGTGACCAGGGGCATTCTTTCCGCGATTTTTGAAGGGAAGTTAGAGGGTGTGCCTTTTGTGCCTCATCCTGCATTCGGATTTGAGATTCCCCGGTATTGCCCTGGCGTACCCGATAGCTGGCTGCAACCCGGTGGCAGCTGGGACGATCCGCAGGCATATCAGCAAGCTACCCGTCAGCTGGTGCGGGCGTTTCAACAAAATTTTGAACGCTTTGCTGCTCAGGTATCCGGCGCCATCAGACAGGCTTCACCCGTCCTACCTGGCTGAGGCTATTGAAACCTTGTGCTGAGCCGGGCAGGCATCTGATCTTTTGTACGTCCATTGCCGAGTCCAGAAGAGGATTTTTTGTTTACTTATGTTTAGAGACAATGGTTTTCCGTTTAGCAGGGTGGAGGATTTCGGTACAACATTACTATTTATTCAGCCCTAATGCTCAAGAGAAGAATCGCACTTGAATTTGAGTCCGTCACCACATCTTTTGCAAAACCCGTGTTAGCGTTTTTTTATGCTCTTGTTGGCTCATAATAAAATATGGTTACGCCTGAATCCAGTGTTTTTATTTTGATAAGTTTCAATATGATCCGGTCTGTAATTTGGTCAAATAGTTTTAGTCCTTTCCCTACTATGATTGGATG
>JADGHY010000317.1 GCA_019683625.1 Thermoflavifilum sp.
CCACTATCTCCCAAAGGATGAGTATCAATGAATTGCCCCTGCTTACTGTCGGCCGCCATCGCATATCCGATGGTGGAAAAATTATACAAGCTATCTGCCGAACGTTGCACACCCATTCGGGAAATATGCGGAAACCCTTCCGGCAAAGTCCATTGCAATTGTACTCCCTTTTTCACCGCCTGTGCTTCGAAATCGGGCAACACCATTAGCTGCGCGCGACTCAACAGGGACAAACACCCTAATCCTAAACACAACACGATACAACGTATCTGTTTCAGCATCTGCATATCCTTTTCATGTGTAAAAAATTCCTGCCCATTCAGCTCCTGCGCTGTTTTTTATGAATTGGGAAAAACCAGGCTAACTGGATGCGCGGGTAAGCGCATCAAAATCTCGCGTGCCAGATTAAGTTTGTTTTCTTCATAATGATGCCCGCCTTTCAGGTAAATGACCTGCACAAATGCGGGCAGTTGATGAACGGGGAAGCCGGCTTCCTGATCACCAAAAAAACACAATACCGGCACCTGTGCCCGCATATGTTGTATTTCATCCACCACATTGTATTTCCACTGCCGGTTGCTGTTTAACATTTGAGCAATATGGATTTCAAAATCGGTGCTTGTGCTCGGTGAAAGCATCACAATCATCATCAGTTGATGATAGAGATTGCTGTCCATCCGATTGATCACAAATGGCAACACATCGGCCCCAAATGAAAAACCCATTAGGATAACCTGCTTCTTGTGCCATTGCTGCATATAATGTTGCATCAATTGCTCAACGACTGCAGTGGTTTGTTCGGGTGTTTTTTGGGTCCAGAAATATTTCAGGGCATTTAACACCACCACCGGAATACCTTGTCGGGAAAATTCATCGCTCAGCTGTTTATCGGTAATTTTCCATCCGCCATCGCCTGTGATCAGCAATGCCAACGGTTTATCGGGCGCGTCTGCGGTGGGCTGGGCAGGAATCTCAATCAAGGGCAAATGCTTCCACGATTGCGCATGGGCAAATGATTCAGGAAAAATGGTCGAGCAAACAAAGCTGCACAGCATGCATATCCATCCAAAAACCTGTGGGTGATCATTCAACAAGATAAAGGGTTTGATGGCCAACATGAGCTAAGTTTCTGGCGTACAAAGTTTGGATTCATTGCGTTAAGGGAATGTCAAAAATCATGGCAGGATCACATTTTTTCCGGGACCTGCATGCCCAGCAATTGCATGCCCGATTGAATGACATGTGCCGTGAGCCAGGAGATGATGAGCCTGAGGTTTCTTTTTTCTTCCGAGTCTGCTTTTGCGATGGGAAGCTCAGCATAAAAACTGTTATACATGCGGGCAACTTCAAACAGATAATGCGCCAGTATGGAAGGATCCAGTTCATCTGCTGCTTGCTGAATCTGATCGGGATATTGTTCCAGCAGGCGAATCAATGTTTTTTCTTCCGGCAGCAAAGCTTCTGCACAATCGTCCAGGAAAGGCAAGTCGGCAGCAGTGCGGATTTTGGCTTTGCGAAAAACGGAACGGATACGGGCATAGGTGTATTGAATAAAAGGACCTGTATGGCCCTGGAAGTCAATAGATTCCCCGGGATGAAACACCATTCGCTTTTGAGGGCTCACCCGCAGCAAATAATATTTCAATGCAGCCTGACCAATCATCTCAAATAAAGCATCCAGCTCCTGGGGTTGAAAATCATCCACTTTGCCCAGCTCGCGGGTATATTTTTCGGCTGTAGCTTTCATCTCATCCAGCAGGTCGTCGGCATCTACCACGGTGCCTTCGCGGCTTTTCATTTTGCCGCTGGGCAAATCTACCATCCCGTAGGAAAGATGATGAATACCATCGGCTTGCGGAATGCCCAGCTTCTGGCACACAAGCTTCAGCACCTGCATGTGATAATTCTGTTCATCGCCTACCACATAAATACTTCTATCGGCACCATAATCTTCGTATTTTAATTTAGCCAATCCCAGATCCTGTGTGATATACACGGAAGTACCATCGCTGCGCAAGAGCAACTTTTCAT
>JADGHY010000318.1 GCA_019683625.1 Thermoflavifilum sp.
TCCTTGGCCTATTTCGCTCATGGCATCATCCAAAAGAAATCAATAATTTGTTTCGCATACAAAAAAGACAGGCAAAGGGGAATAGTTAATTTTGGTAAAATTTTATCCTGAATGATGGATTGAAACGGTATGAAAATTTTGCTCACTGAACAAATACGTGCTGCCGATGCATACACCATTGCACATGAACCCATCGCCAGCATTGACCTGATGGAAAGAGCTGCCAAGGCTTGTACAGATTGGATATGCCAACATTTCCCCACAGACACTGTTTTTCAAATTTGCTGTGGCATGGGCAACAATGGTGGCGATGGAATGGCTATCGGGCGGCTTTTATCTCAACATGGCTATCGGGTGAAATGCCATATTTTGGTTTACCGGGATCAATTTTCTGATGATGGGGAAACCAATCTGGCAAGGTTAAAGAACACAGCTGTTGAGATTTGCATGATCAGAAACCCGGATGATTTTCCTTCCCCTGCTCCCGAAGAGATATTGATTGACGCTGTATTGGGCACGGGTACCAGCCGGCCGGCAGAAGGGCTGGTAGCAGCCTATATTACCTGGATGAATGCCTTGCCAAACACCCGCATCGCTATTGATTTACCAACCGGGATGCCTGCCGATGGACCTGCGGAAGGATTCCCCTGCATACAGGCCCATTTTACCCTGACGTTTGAAAACTATAAACTTAATCTGTTATTGCCCCAAACGGGCAAATGTGCCGGAAAAGTGTATGTGTTGCCTATTGGCCTGGATCGTACTTTTTGGGAAGCTGCCGAAACGCCCTACCATACGATAGATAAGGGGGTGATCCAACAAATTTATCACCCTCGGGAACCCTTTACCCATAAAGGAAGTTATGGGCATGCCGTGCTGATTTGTGGCAGCAAAGGGAAGATGGGGGCGGCTGTGCTGGCCACCGGTGCTTGTTTGCGTGCGGGTGCCGGATTAACTACCATCTGCGTACCACCGGAAGGTTATACCATCCTGCAAGCTGTTCATCCCGAAGCCCTCTGCGCCATCTTAGATCCGGTCTCCAGCCTCAGCGATGTGCTGGGTTCAGCCCAGCGCTATCGGGGAGTGGGCATCGGCCCCGGATTGGGCACCTCAAGCCTGGCCTTGCACCAACTGCAGCAGGTGCTGGACTGGTATCGCCAGCCTCTGGTGCTGGATGCCGACGCCCTGAACCTCCTGGCCCAGCATCCTCAACTCCTGGCCAGGATTCCGCCACAAAGCCTGCTTACTCCCCATCCCAAGGAGTTCGAACGATTGTTTGGTGCCACCCGACACGATGAAGAACGGCTGTCCTTGCTGCGGCGCAAAGCTCAGGAACATCGGATAATCATCATCCTCAAAGACCATCACAGCTGCATAGCCCTTCCCGACGGCAGATGCTATTTCAACACCACCGGGAATCCGGGTATGGCCACCGGTGGCAGCGGAGATGTGCTTACAGGCTTGCTCACCGGCTTGTTGGCCCAGGGCTATGCTCCCTGGCAGGCAGCCCTGTTGGGCGTGTATGTACATGGACTGGCTGGCGACTTGGCCTCAGTTGAACGATCTGAAGAAGCTTTGCTGGCAGGTGATATCATAGCCTATATCGGAAAAGCCTTCCAGAGAATTCGCCATATCCTTCCTCCGCATAAACGATATTTTACTTGATGCACCAACATGCTCTATTGGGGCTGTGTTGGAGATCGGGAATTGCACGCTGTTCAGAAGATGAAAACCTGCATATCTGACAAGGTATCTCTGCTTAACAACTGCTGGTCAACAAAAGCGGGATATCTTGTTTTATTTTTTAGGGATAAAACCTATTTTTGCCGTCCTACAAAAAAAATGTGAAAAGTTTATGCATCATGGTTTTTTATATGTAATCCCTGCAATGGGGCTGCTGGCTTTGATTTTCATGTTATTTAAAATCAATTGGGTTTCGCGTCAGCCTGCTGGCAATGAAAAGATGACGGAGATTGCCAGGCATATTGCAGAAGGGGCAATGGCATTCTTAAAAA
>JADGHY010000029.1 GCA_019683625.1 Thermoflavifilum sp.
CAATATCCACTCCGCCTGCATGGGCATTTATGATGATCTCTCTATTCAAGCATCATGAAGTTTAATTTTAAGTGTAAAATTTCCGAAATACCCCGAGTTCCTGCTCCGGAGAGGAACTGCATGGGTTATTTTCTGTAAAAAGAAGGCTTATTTCTTCTTATGTCGGTTTTTTCTGAGGCGTTTTTTCCTTTTGTGGGTTGCGATCTTGTGTCTTTTTCTTTTTCTTCCACAGGGCATAGATCAAAAATTTTTATTGGTTAGAAAATCAGGTTAAGGCATGGTTTGTATGAGGCTATCAATTTCTCGGTCGAAATCAGGATCCTGAATCAGTGCCTTGCATTGCTGGAAATAGCGAATAGCCTGTTGGCGATGGCCCGTTTCCCGATAAGCCACGGCCAAATAATAAAGGGCTTCGGCGTTACGGGGCTGCAGGGTAACAACCTTCTGCAGGTGTTCGATGGCTTTGGGATATTGGCCTGAGGTTATGGAAAGCCTACCCAGCAGCAAATGTGCCGGTACATTGTTGGAATCGCGTTGTACGACGGCCAGGAGTTGTTGTACACCCTGCATAACGGCACCTTGTTCAATTTTAGCCTGGGCCTGCATGGTGAGCAGCGTGTCGTTGTTGGGCTGGAGCTGCAGAGCCTGTTGAATCAGGCTATCGGCCTGCTGAGCCTGCCAGCTGTGGAGCGGGCCCGGAGAAGTTTGCTGTACCCGGTTGAGCAACAAGCCTGCCGCAAATTGCAGTGCCTGTAGGCTGGCTTGAAGCCGGGCCGCCCGTCCGAAATAGTAGGCTGCCAGATCGGGTTGCTTTAGGCTGTCCCACAAGTGGGCAAGCTGGCGGAAAGCCTGTATTTGTTGATTTTTCACATCCCCCCTCACCACGCTGTTTTCCAGCTGGGTGATGCGCATCAGCGAGGCCGGAGGCAAAGCCTGCTTAGCCTCCCGGATGAGGCTATCGGTAGGCAGAGCTGGCGAACCAGTTTGGCTGCCCGCCATGGGAGGCATAGCCGGTCCTTCATGCTTGGGGGGAACACGGGTAGAGCCGAAGGCATACAGCAACACAACGGCCACGACAGCGAAGACACACAAAACAATCTGGGCACGTTTCACCTTGGAACTGGCTTAAAAGGACTGCAAAGTTACTAAGTTTTCAGCTTTTTCACTTCCTGGATAAATTCCTTTGAGGGTTTGAATGCGGGAATGTAGTGTTCAGGAATTTCTACGGCAATATTTTTCTTGATGTCCCTGCCTATTTTTGCAGCCCTTTTCTTGGTGATAAAGCTACCAAAGCCCCGGATGTAGATATTTTCCCCACGTGCCAGCGAATCCTTGATTTCCTTCAGCAGGGCCTCCACAGTGACCAGCACGTCCACTTTCGGAATACCAGTTTTCTCCGCTATGTGGTTAATCAAATCTGCTTTTCTCATCGGGCAGGTTTTACCTTTCTATCAAATATAAAATAAAATCTTTAAATCTGTTTGCGCCGTTTGGGCAAACCATATCCTAAACGGCAAAGGAAATGAAAAAGTTGATTGCCAGGGTGAAACAACGCAGGAAAAATTGGGAAGTTTGCCTTCGGAATATGGACCTGAAGCGGAAGAAAGCCTTCACCAAGCTTTTGCTGGAATGGCATCGCAACGAAAATCATCGGGTGATGCCCTGGAAAGGGATTCGGGATCCCTATCGGATATGGCTGGCCGAAACCATTTTGCAACAAACCCGGGTGGAACAAGGCTGGGCCTATTATGAGCGCTTTGTGCAGGCTTTTCCCACTTTAGCCGATTTGGCTGTCGCTCCGGAAGAGCATATATTCCGGCTTTGGCAGGGATTAGGGTATTACAACCGCTGCAGGAACTTGCTGCACACGGCAAGGGAATTGGTAAGCCACCATGGAGGGCTATTTCCCCGGAGCTATGAACAATTGCTCACCTTAAAAGGGATTGGACCTTACACAGCGGCGGCGATTGCTTCTTTTGCCTTCGATTTGCCCCATGCCGTGGTGGATGGCAACGTATTGCGTGTATTGTCGCGCTATTTTGGATGGGAGCAGCCGATTGACACATCGGAAGGGAAAAGGCTTTACTCCTCCCTGGCCAATGAATTGATAAGCCGGGAATCACCCGGCGCATACAATCAGGCGATCATGGATCTGGGCGCCACCATTTGCCGTCCCCGGGTGCCGCTCTGCGGACAGTGCCCCCTTGCGCGGTGTTGCAAGGCTTTTGAACAGGGTAAAGCGGAACAGCTTCCTGTAAAAGTTTCCCGTAGAACCATCCGCCAGCGATATTTCCATTATCTGGTCATCTGGTATGAGGATAGGATTGTTTTGCAGAGAAGAGAAAACAAAGATATCTGGCGTGGATTATATGAATTCCCCTTGCTGGAAGCTGATGCCCCCGGCGGAGCCGAGCTCTTGCACCATGCTGCATGGAAAAACCTATTGCCGGACGAAGACTGGATATTAAAAAGCATCTCGGACAGGCAACAACAACTTACCCATCAACGGATCTATGCCCGGTTTTTTGCCGTGGAAACGTCTCGGCCGCCAGCGGTTTTGGCGCATCAGATCCTGGTTCATCGCCACCAACTTACCCTTTATGCTTTCCCGGGCATCATCATCCAATACCTGCGTGACGGGCAAGGAAGGCTGTTCTAACTTTCTGCAAGCCAGAGCCTGCATTAGGACTGCGTAAAATTTTTGCATTCCATAAAAAAAATTTAACTTTAACCAGATGGCTATTCGCGATATTATTCCTCACCAAAACTATCTCGGTTATGAGAGGCGTCAACAAAGTGATTTTGATTGGAAATCTGGGCAAAGATCCGGAAATACAGAAGGTAGATGGTACGATTCCCGTTGCTAAGTTTCCGCTGGCCACGACGGAAACATTCAAAGACCGTTCGGGTAAACAGGTTTCCCAAACCGAATGGCACAATGTTGTGCTATGGCGTGGTTTGGCCGAGTTAGCCGAGAAATATTTGAGAAAAGGCAGCCTGATTTATGTGGAGGGACATCTGCACACCAGAAATTGGGAAGATAAGGAAGGCAACAAAAAATCGGCCGTGGAAGTGGTGGGGGATAATCTCATCATGCTCGACAAGAAACTGGAAAGCAATATGGGCCCGCATGGCCCCTCAGGATCTGCTTTACAGGAAGAACCCGGAGAGTCGACAACCTCTTCCATGGAATCAGACCTGAATCCGGAGGATAACGATTAAAAAATTTTCCATGTGAGTGCTCCTGGAAATCCATGTAATATTGCAAAACAGATGATCAAGGCTTTCAGGATTTCTGGATATAGCATCTCTGCCACATGATGTGTATTCCCCCTTTGTTTTCGGATAATGTTATGTATGCTTTTTCTGTTTTTACCATTCCTGGTTTTTTAATTCGCATATTTGTGGCGGCAGAACAGCCTCTCCCCATGCAGAACATCACGTTTTTTGCCATTTTGCTGGTGGTGCTCATCCTCATTTCTGCGCTGATTTCAGGAGCTGAAGTGGCTTTTTTTACCATAGGGGAAAAGGAACGAAACATGTTGCGTGTCAGGCAAAGGCCGGGTGCAAGGCAGGCCATTAAGCTGCTTGAAAATCCCCGCCTGTTGCAGGCAACCCTTCTGCTTGCCAACTATGTAATCAATATTTGCGTAATCCTTATTGCCAACTACCTGATTGATTTATTTATCAACTACAAGGAAAATCTCATCCTTTCCTATGCCATCAAATTGTTGGTTATTTTGGTGATTGTGGTGTTGTTCGGTGAAATTATTCCTCGGGTATATGCCACGCAATACAATATTCGAGTGGTATTATCCAGCGCAGGCGTAATAAGCATTCTCCAACGCATGCTGGGTTTTGCCAGCAACCTGATTGTGAAAACTTCGGAAAATATCGAGGCCACTTTGCAGAAAACCAAAGAAACTGATTTTCTGGAAAGAGAAATCAACGAAGCCGTGGATGCTACTATTGATGAAAATGCCTCCGCCGAAGAAAAAAATATTCTAAAGGGCATCATCAAATTCAGCAATATCACGGTAAGGCAAGTGATGCGGACGAGGCTTGACGTGAAGGGCATTCCTTACCAGCTATCTTTCCGTGAGGTGATTAAACGAGTGGCCGACTTGCATCATGCCAGGTTTCCAGTGTACGAAGATAACCTGGATCACATCAAAGGCATTCTGTACTCTCGTGATTTGCTGGCCCATCTGGATGCAGATGATTCATTTGACTGGCACGCCTTGTTGCGACCCGCCTATTTTGTACCCGAGCATAAATTAATTGAAGATCTGTTGCATGAATTCCAATCTAAGCAAATGCATTTTGCCATCGTTGTCGATGAATTCGGAGGCACCTCTGGCATCGTTACGCTGGAAGATATTGTGGAAGAGGTAATCGGTGATATTCGGGATGAGTTTGACGAAGAAGAAAATACATTTACCCAGATAGATACCGATACCTTTGTGTTTGATGGGAAAACCATGCTCAACGATGTATGCCGCATCATGGATTTATCACCGGATACTTTTGATGAGATCAAAGGAGATAGCGATTCATTAGCTGGACTGGTATTGGAAATCACGCAGAAATTTCCCGAAGTTAATGAGCGGGTGCAATGGAAGGATTTTGAATTTACCATCATGGAAATAGACCGGATGCGTATTCAAAAAATTAAAGTGCGAAAAAACCCATTTCCAGATGAATGAAAAAAGGCCATGCTTGAATGCCAGGATGTGCTTGATGGGGTTGTTGATCGCTATAGCAGGATACAGCTGTAATCATCCACCTACACCTCGCCCACGCGGATATTTCAGAATAGATTTACCACAGAAAAAATATCAACGCTTCGATAAACCAGGATATCCATATACTTTCGAATATCCGGTATACGCCGAAATCGTAAAAGACACGGTGTTCTTCGATACCATACCCGAAAATCCTTACTGGATCAATATTGTATTCCCGGGATTAAATGGTAAAATTTACTTAACATATAAAATGATCAGCAAAAGGCAACCTTTGCAAGCCCTGCTGAATCAGGTTTTTGAAATGACGGATGAGCATGATTACAAAGCCGATTATCGGGATGAAATCCGTATTCATACGCCAAATCATGTAGATGGGATTTTTTTCAGCCTGGGTGGGGATGTGGCCAGTGCCAAGCAATTTTTTGTAACCGACTCCACCAGGCATTTTTTGCGCGGAGCACTTTATTTTTACGCTGTACCCAATGCAGATTCATTGGCGCCCGTGAATCGTTTTGTAGAGGAGGACATGTGGCATTTGATTCACACCCTGCGATGGCGATAATTCGGGAAAACTTTAAAAACAATTCAAAATGATCTGGATTGATCATGTGTTGGTAGAGGATGATGTGGTTGAAGCCCGTTTTGTATGCAACCTGCAGGCATGCAAGGGTGGTTGTTGTGTGGATGGCGATGCCGGAGCGCCGGTAGAAGAGCATGAAGTGGACCAGATCAAACAGGCTTTTGCTGAGGTTAAGCACTATCTTCCTGAAGCCAATCAAGCTTGCATTGTACAGAAAGGTTTTGTGGTGCATGATCCGGAATTCGGAAAAGTTACCCCGTTGTTGCCCGACGGCATGTGTGCCTATGCTGTGGTGGAGCATGGCATTGTGAAATGTGCATTTGAAAAAGCTTTTCTGGAAGGTAAAACCCGGTTTCGAAAGCCCTTGTCCTGCCATCTGTATCCGCTCAGGGTACGCCAACTTGCCCATCAAACCGTGATCTTGTTTGAACCCCGGGAAGAACTCTGCCAGCCCGCTCAGGAATTAGGCGAGAAACTAGGCGTGCCTGTGTTTCGTTTTGTGAAACAGGCATTGATTCGTAAGTTTGGAGAAGCATTTTATCAGGCACTCGAGCAGGTTGCCCAAAAATATTTTCGAGATAAACAGCATTGATTCGTTAGCAGAATCAAAATCTCAAATGGCTGATGTATGAACGATCAAATGGCAACATTTTTAGCCAAGAGCGAAGTGAAGGCTTTTGACCTGGATCATCGCAGGAAGATTAATTTCAACATTGGAAAATATAATCAGGCCTTTCAACAAGGTAAATTGCAATTTACCGATTTGATGACGGCGCGAGAACGGGCCAAAAATATCAAATGGCGGGCTATTGAACAGCTGGATGTGTTGCTGGAAAATTTTGAAACACAATTTACCCGCAGGGGAGGTAAAGTGATCTGGGCCGAAAATGCCGATCAGGCATGCAAGGAAATTTTGCATATCTGCCAGGAAAAGCAGGCCAGAAAAATTGTGAAAAGCAAATCCATGGTCACGGAAGAAATTCATTTGAATGATTTTCTGGCTAAACACGATATTGAATCTATTGAATCAGACTTAGGAGAATATATTCAGCAATTAGATGGCGAGCCTCCTTATCATATCGTGACGCCGGCCATGCACAAAAGCAAAGACGATATAGCGCGCCTGTTTAGCAACAAACTGGGAACGCCAGCCAATCTCTCTGCCGAAGAGCTTACCATGGTTGCCCGCCAACAGCTTCGCGAACAGTATATGACTGCCGATATTGGCATCACGGGCGCAAATTTTATCCTGGCCGACATTGGCGGGATTGCCATCACAGAAAACGAAGGGAATGCGCGGCTTACCACTTCATTGCCGCGTGTGCATATTGCCGTGGTAGGCATTGAAAAAGTATTGCCTTCGTATCAGGATCTGGCGCTATTTTGGCCACTGCTGGCCACTTTTGGCACGGGGCAAACCCTCACGGCCTACAATACCATTCTCACGGGACCGCGCCAGCCCGGTGAACCCGATGGGCCGGAAGAAATGTATGTGGTATTGCTCGACAATGGACGCACGCGCCTGCTGGAAGATGTTCAGGTCAGAGAAAGCCTGTATTGCATCCGCTGTGGGGCATGCCTGAATGCATGCCCGGTGTACAAAAACATTGGCGGACATACCTATGGCACCACCTATAGCGGCCCCATCGGAGCCGTTATCACGCCTCATCTCAGAGGCATGGAGGCATACAAACACCTAAGTTACGCTTCCTCGCTGTGTGCCAATTGCACGGAAGTTTGCCCCGTTAGGATCAATATTCACGAACTATTGCTCATCAATCGCCATCAAGCCGTAGAAGCACATTATACCAGCGGTAGTGAAAAATTAGCCTGGTATCTTTGGAAGCAAGCCAGCCTGAGCAGGAAAATGATGAATATGGCCAGTGCGAAAACCAAAAATCTGGTGTTGCGCAAATTGTTTCGCAAAAGCTGGGGGGAAAAACGCGAATTGCCCGTATTTGCACCGCATTCTTTCAACGAATTATGGAAACAAAGGAAAAGTGAACACCCGACAAAATCAACCCATGTTTAACCATAAAATTTTTACATCATGAAGCGCTTATTGCTGATATCTGGAACATTGTTTTTGCTTGGGTTTATGGCCTGTCATCATCAAACCCAACAAGCTCAGTCGGCAAGCGAAGCGGCACCATCCGTCCGGCCAACGGCTTCTGCTGCATTACCTGCCGTGCCTGCAGGGGCAAGCGTGTTTTTTAAAAATTTAAAAGACGGGCAGGTTGTCCAAAATCCCATTCACGTGGAAATGGGTGTTGTAGGCATGCAGGTGGATTCTGCTGGACTCGTGAGAGAAGGCTCTGGTCATCATCATTTGTTGATAGATGATGGCGATTCCATTCCCAGCGGACAAGTGATCCCCAAAGATTCCACCCACTTGCATTTTGGGAATGCACAAACGGAAACAGACTTACAACTCTCACCCGGCAAACACAAGTTAACCTTGCAATTTGCAGATGGTATGCATCGTTCTTACGGACGGCAAATGGCAGCCACCATTACCATTGAAGTAAAAAAATAAAGACAAGCTTAATCTTGCAAGCGGGTGCAGATTCAGCTTTTCACTACTCAACTTACCAGCCGACTCCAATACATTAGCCGGTTTCTGCTGGAGCAACAGCTGGGGTTACAGGTTGAATGGATTGCTCTGCCCCCTGATTCTCCTTCGGATGCATGGATTAATTACAGCCGGGTTTCTTATCCGGGATCCTTTCAAATTCCACCCCATAAGCTTTTGTTTGAAACCGGTATCCGCGCACAGCAAGTGGAATGTTTTACGCTGGGTAGGATAAAAGCATTTTTTGCTTGCCCTCCGGGTGCAGATTTCCCATTCGATATTTTTGCAGCTACCTTTTATTTGATAAGCCGATATGAAGAATATCTTTCACAAGATACTGATCGGCACGGGCGTTTCTCTGCAATATCAAGCCTGGCCTATCAACAGCAATTTCTGGATGAACCCATTGTACATCACTGGATAAAAGCATTTCAAAAAGCACTTCACCAAAAATTTCCTTTTCTGGTATTCCGCACAAAAAAAGCTTGTTTTTTGCCTACCTACGATGTGGATATAGCCTTTGCCTATCGCGGCAGAAGCGGACTAAGATACCTGGCCGGTACGCTGCGAGATCTGCTCCAACGGCGGTTTTCCCAAATCCTTTTCAGGTGGCAGGTGATGATAAACAAACAGAAAGATCCTTATGATGTGTATAATTGGCTGGAGCAAATACACCAACAATATCATGTGCAGGCGATTTATTTTTTTCCTGTTGGGGTATATGGAAAATATGACAAACAAATATCGTATAGCCGAACCATCTATCGGCAGCTCATTTCAGCCATTTCCTCATCTCAAATGACGGGTATTCATCTCTCCTATGCCTCTTTTTTGAACATCCAAAAAATGAAGCGGGAGATATCCATATTTTCATCCATCACGGGTTGCGCGGTTCAGCATAATCGTTTTCATTATATTCGCTTTCGGCTTCCGGATAGTTATCGTCAGCTTTTATCTTTGGGCGTTATACATGATTACAGCATGGGATATCCTAGCCATGGCGGATTTCGGGCAGGTGTTGCCGATACTTTTTTCTGGTACGATTTGCCAGCAGAACAAGAAACAAGTTTGCAAGTTCATCCATTTTGTTGGATGGATACTTTTTGCATTCAACACAATACTGCAGAAGCCTATGCCGAACAGCTATGGAATATGTGGGAAAAAGTGTATGCTGCAGATGGTGTGTTTATGCCGGTCTTGCATAATAATTACTTCAGCGAACCCACCATGCGGGATTATCGGGAGGCTTACACCTATGTGATCAGACAAATCATGGCCCATCAATGAAGAAAATGCCGGGTGCCGGTGATAACCATTCCCATTTGGTGTTCACGGCAAAAACGGATAGAATCTTCGTCTCGGATGGAGCCTCCCGGATGAATGACTGCCGTAATACCTACTTCATGAGCCAGGCGCACACAATCGTCGAAAGGGAAAAAAGCATCTGAAGCCATTACGGCTCCATGCAGATCAAAACCAAACTGGCGGGCTTTTTCAATAGCCTGTCGTAAAGCATCGACTCGTGAAGTTTGTCCGCACCCTTTTCCGATGAGTTGTTTGTTTTTAACCAGGGCAATAGCATTGGATTTCAAATGTTTGCAAACCAGATTCGCAAAGGACAAATCGGCTTGTTCCTGAGGCGTAAGAGGGCGGGTCATTTCTTGCCATTGCTGAAAATTCAATTGATCGGTTTGTTGTTGCAAAATGCCATTCAATATGGTCTTAAAAGATGAACCCGACTGAATGGTGGCTTTTTGTTTCAGCAGAATACGATTTTTCTTTTTTGAAAGTATTTCAAGCGCGCCGGCTGTGAAATCGGGAGCTATGCACACCTCAAAAAATATTTCATGCATAGAAGCTGCAGTGGCTTCATCCACAGGAGCATTGGTAATCAGAATACCTCCGAAAGCGCTTTCCGGATCGCCCTGTAGTGCGGCTTTCCAGGCATCATATACCGTATCTCTTGAAGCTATGCCACAGGCATTGGTGTGTTTGATGATCGCAAATGTGGTCTCTTGAAATTCAGCAATTAATTGGCAGGCCGCATCTATATCTACCAGATTGTTATAAGAAAGAGCCTTGCCATGCAATTGATCGAAGAGCTGATGCAGTTTTCCAAAGAACCGGGCAGATTGATGCGGATTTTCTCCATAACGCAACGAGTAAACGGGAGCAGCTTCTGCAAAGAAAAATCCCGTATCTGCAAATCGTTCAAAATAGCGGGTAATAGCCATGTCATAATGGGTGCAATGGGCAAAAGCACGCGCAGCCAGCCATTTTCGTTGATCATAACGAATAACACCCTGCTGGCTGGCAAGCCATTGCAAGAGCTGATCATACTCCTGCCGGGAGGCCACCACGGCTACATCCGCAAAATTTTTTGCTGCCGCACGAATCAAAGAAACTCCACCGATATCTATTTTCTCGATAATGGCCGACTCATCTTGTGTGGTGGCAACCGTTTCTTCAAATGGATATAAATCCACAATCACCAAATCAAAAAGCGTTAAATGATAATCTTTGATTTGTTGCTCATCATCAGGATGATTTCTGCGGGCAAGTATTCCCCCGAATACAGCAGGATGAAGCGTTTTCACCCGACCACCTAAAATAGATGGATAACCTGTCAGTGTTTCAACAGATTGACAAGGGATTTGCAATTGCTGGATGAACTGTTGTGTGCCACCTGTCGAGTATATTTCCACCTGAAGTTGATGCAACAGACGGCAAATGCTGTCTAGTCCTTCTTTATGAAATGCAGAGATTAAAGCCCGCTTAACCTGAAGATCATGCATGTTTATAAGTTTAACACGAAAGCTCCTTGTTCAGAAGTGGAATGAAGATGCAAATTTAAGCGTTCGCATAGATTTTTCCATCTGGCAATTGTGTATCCCGCATTCGTGCCATCAAGTACTACGGCTTTAGGAGCAATTTTTTTCAGCAAAGAACTATCAGGTATAGCATTGTGGGTGACGATTAGGTAGTAGGGAAAAGAAAAATCGGGCAAGCGAATGTGTACATGCTTCCGCCCATCCAGCAACATGAATTGTAAATGATGCCAGGTGAATAAATGAGTTGTTGCTGTGCTATCGTAAATTAACTTTTGCCTTTGAATGTGGAAAAAAACACGACTGGTCGATAATTCATTTATGGGAGAAATATTCCTTCCGGAATGTTCGGATAACCAGCAAACAGTGCTGTGCCCTTCTATCCACTGCAACAGCGATACATGAGGAAGATGATATACAATGAATTTCTGTTGGGAAGCAGATCGTAAAAAAAGCATGTTTCTGTTCACCCCCAAACATAGCATTGCTGCCAGGGCTATCCACAAATGCATCTTTGATTGCTTCATGAAAAAAGCGAGGATGCAGATCAGAAAAATAAACATCCATATCATCTCAGAAAAAGAAATAAACAGGTTGGTGATGCGATTCCAACTCAACGCATTAAACCAGGCTATGCTCTCGTGCAATACACGCCCCACAAGCAAAATGCCCGTGGCTATGCCCGATGATAACAAAGGCCAGGGGCTAACAAGCAATACACAAGTGAGAACCAGCAATATGCTTGAAAGCGGAATGGCTATCAGGTTTGTCAATAAAAACAAGAAAGGAAATTGATGAAAAGTATATAAGCTCAAAGGAAGAATCAGCAGCTGAGCCGAAAGCGAAGCAGCCACCATTCCCCAACAGGTTTTAATGATTTTGTTCTTGAAGGATAAATGCTGATATATGAAGGGATAATATAACAAAATGCCTGCAACAGCCAGGTAGGATAGCTGGAAACCTATATCCATGATCCATGCAGGATGAATGATTAACAATAGTATGGCCGAGCCGATTAGGGCATCGAGGGAGGAAACGGGCCTTTTCAATATCCACCGGGGCAGTATCAGCAAGGTAATCATCCATGCAGCCCGACAAGCTGAGGCCGCCATACCCGAGAACAAAACAAATGCCCAAATGCCCATAAGTGCAATGCAGGAGCTCATTTGTGCGGGTACACGAAAAAGTCCCAACACAAACATCCACACCCCAAACAACATCCCGATATGCAAGCCGGAAATGGCCAGGATATGAATGGTGCCCGTGTTCCGGTACTGTTGGATAAGGGTTTGATCCAAAGCGCTCCGATCTCCTGTGATTAAGGCGTAAGCAAAACCACGCACATCAGGATCGGGAAGAAAATCATATAATTTGTTTTTGCAAGCAATTTTCAGTCGGTTTAGCTGATCCTGCAGGCTAAATCCCGTTCGGCGTTTCCATAATTTCCATGTTCCGCTATCCAGAAAGATTTCATAATACATGTGTTGATGCTCCAGATAGCTGGCAAAATCCGGCATTCCGGGATTGGTGCGATGGGGAATGCGGCGTGGAGCCTTGCGGAAGAAAAGCGTATCCCCTGGACAAGGTAAAGGCCCCGCCGTTTTGCGTAGGTAGCAAAGTATTTTCCCCTTGCATCTTTCTATCTTTCCGGATCCATGAAGCAAATCTTGCACCTCAACCAAAAATTGATAACCAGCCGATTTTTCTTCGGGTGCAGTACGACAGATACCTATCCATTGGTCCTGGGGTTGAAAATGATACGCTATCCAATGGGGATCCATCCGAGGGTCCTGAAGAGCCGATACCCAATATCCCACACCCATCCACATGAGCCAAATCATGCTACCATGCAAAGGCATTAAACGGATAGATGATTTCGGTGGCATCCGTGCCCATGCAAAAAAGAGGCTCCAGCCGAGTGCCACACCAAATATCAAGTAGGCGAGCGTGAAGGGAATCAGGCGGTATATTTCAGCGAGTATACCAGCTGCCAATGCGATCAGCAGACGTGCGGTGGAAGGCATCATGAGGGCAAAGATTTAGCCATGGACATGAGGTTGGCATCAATCCCTAAAAATTAAAATCCCTCCTGCAATCCTGCAAGCCCATGGCAATTGTCAGCCAGCGGTGAATTTTACTCTCATCCTTGATTTCTAACGCAGCAATGACAGATAAAGCAAGTTGATCCGCTAATTTGGACAGTGCATAAACCGCATGTTATGGCTGCTTTCCCACACCTTCATCCGGATCTGTATCAGCGTTATCAATATCCTGTGCCGCGCTACACCAGTTATCCTCCGGCACCTTTATTTCGGACAGACTGGCATGAGGCAGCCTGGCTGGAAGCGCTTTCTCAGGCCGAACAAGAGGAGCCCGATGCCCAATGGTCGCTCTATGTGCATTTACCTTTCTGCGATACTTTATGCTATTTCTGCGGATGCAACATGATCATCAGCCATCATCCGGGACGGGTACAACGTTATCTGGACGCCCTGCACCGGGAGATAGCCCTATGGCACGCGAAATTACCTCCTGGTCATCTGGTGGACCAGATGCATTGGGGAGGGGGAACACCCACCCACCTCAGTCCTGAACAGCTGGGCAAACTGGCTCAAGCTATCAGCAATCATTTCGCTTTCACGCCACAGGCCGAGATAAGTTGTGAAATTGATCCGCGGGGATTGAGCTCCCAGCATCTCGAAGCCTTACGCAAAGCTGGGTTTAACCGAATCAGCATGGGTGTACAAGACCTGCACCCTCAAGTACAGCGGGCCGTTAACCGAATACAACCCCTGGATCTGACAGAAAAAGTGGTAGAATGGATTCGTACCTTGGGTTTTCAGAGTATAAATATTGATTTAATGTATGGACTGCCTTATCAGACTGCAGCTACCTTTCGCGACACCATCCGAGAAATCATCCGCCTCAGACCCAACCGCATTGCCGTGTTTCATTATGCTCATTTGCCGCATCTCAAAAAACACCAGGCTTTGATTGATCAACAGGCTTTGCCCAAGCCGGCCGAAAAAATGCATATATGGCTGCAAACCATAGACATGCTTACCTCGGCAGGTTATGTGTTTATTGGGCTGGACCATTTTGCCTTGCCAGAGGATGAACTGGCCATTGCGCTGGCCCGCAAAGAGCTTTACCGAAATTTTCAGGGATATAGCACAAGGGCGGGTACCCATTTGTTCGGGAT
>JADGHY010000030.1 GCA_019683625.1 Thermoflavifilum sp.
AAAATGTTTCGCCGCAACTACGGTTTATATGCCGCACCTTTTGCAGATATAATCTATGATTATTTTCTGGCAAATGACGAGCATATTTTCAATGAGCAAACGTTGCAGACGTTTGCTCAGCACACCTATCAAACCTTGCGCGCCTATAGCCAATGGTGGCCGAAGCACTTTCAACATGTATTCGGATACATGGAAATGCAAAACTGGCTGTGGAATTACCGGACAGAAACAGGATTATTTCGCAGCCTGGAAAATCTGGTCAGGCGTTTTCATTTGGCACAGGGTATTCAGCCTGCCCGGGAGGACTTTCATACCCATTATGCGGCTTTGCTTAGGTGTTACCAGGATTTCTTTCCAGCTGTTCAGGCGTATGTCAAAAATTTTCAGGAGCATCGGTCGTGAACATTTATATTTGTTTTTGATTCATTCACCTGAAAAAGCTCATGTTATGAAAAAAGTCCTTCTCCTCGTGTGCATACTTGCTTGTTGCACCGGGTGGGTGCAAAAAACTTATGCCCAGCAAGACCAGGTAAAATTTCCTCCCTTGGATGTGAGTCCGATGGACATGTCATACTATCCACCCAATTATCCGGCAGCCAAATTGCGTGGCAATGCCGGACAGCTCATCATGCGGGTAATTTATAGCCGGCCCCAGAAAAAAGGCCGCACAATTTTTGGCGGATTGGAGCCTTTTGGGAAAGTAGATCGTTTAGGGGCCAATGAAGCCGATGAGCTCGATGTCTTTTCACCGGTGAGCATCGGCGGCAAAACCTTACAACCCGGCCGGTATACTTTTTATGCCATTTTCCAACCCGATAAATGGACTTTTATCATCAATTCGGAAACGGATACCTGGGGCGCTTTTGGCTATGATCCGAAAAAAGATATCGTGCGGGTGGATGTGCCGGTGCAACACCTGAGCGAGCCCGTTGAAGCCCTGAGCATGGTTTTTCAGAAAACCGATCAGGGAGCAGATCTGGTGATTGGCTGGGATACCACAATGGTGCGTGTGCCCTTCGCATTTTAATTGTTCAGGCCAGTAGCTATTTGCCCATTCCATACGATATGGAATGGGTTTTTCGTTTTTTAGGGAAAACATGCGTGAACCAGGATCAAAATGGATCACGTATGGGCATATTCTACACATGCATCCTATGAAAAAAATCATCCTGCTGTGGATGTTTCTGCCAGGCGTATTTCGCCTGTCGGCCCAGCATTTGTATGGCATCAGGGGCTCGTCGTACGGGGGTAGTTTAAACATGTTGCACAACCCGGCCAGTATTGTCAATACCCCTTTTCCGTGGGACATTACCCTTTTGGGTTATCAGCAGTTGCAAAGCACCAATGCGGTGTATTTGCTGAATGGCAGTCTGCTCGGTTGGCCCGATACGCTTCACTATCGCTATGCCGATGGGCATTTCAAGCGATATGCTCTCGTGCAGGGCGACCTGAATTTGCTAAATCTCCGCTTGGCCCTGGATCGCAGAAGGGCCATAGGATTTGGCATAAGCGCACATGCCTATGGTTGGGCACAGACCAGTCCCTTTACCGTGGAAGATACGGTAAACAGCCTACGGAGCTTTCTGAATATTCAACAAGAAAGAGATTTTACCGGAAAGCTTAGTTCCTCGGGTTGGATAGAATTGCATGCCACCTATGCCCAAACCTGGATCGATAATCCCGTGGCCCGGCTCAATGGTGGACTCACGATAAAAATCATGCGAGGTATAAGCGGGGCATTTGCACGCATTGATGCCCTGCAGGTGCGGGAAAGAACTCTTCCGCAGGGCAATGTGTACCAATTTCCCCAGCTCAGCATGAAGTATGGCTATTCCTCCAATTATGATCAACAAGTAGCCAGCAGCACCTATGATTTTTTGAATCATTCGCAGGGAAGCGTGGCTGCGGATATGGGTGTGGAATATTTGATAAAAAAACAAGAACCCGTGAATTATTATGCACCGGATCCGTATTATGATTATTGGTGGAAAATTGGCATTAGTGTGCTAGACATTGGCCATAACCGGTTTCGTTATGGGCAGCAAAGCCGCTACGTGAGCCAGGTGCAGAACAATGTAACGGATTCCATAGTGGAGCGCAAACTCACCGGTATCAATTCCTTAGCACAGTTTAATGATAGCCTGCAAACGCTGGTGGTGCAAATGAATAGCCTCAACGGGATGTTTGCGATCAGCAATCCCACCCGATTGATTATTGACGTGGATCATCCGCTTCAGGGCCATTTCTCTTTCAATGCTTCCCTGACCATACCGCTTGCAACATTTACCCACGGCGATGCTGGCATCATCAAAAGCAATGAATGGTTGATGTTTACACCCCGTTGGGAAAAAAAGCGTGTTGGCATATACCTGCCCTTGCAATACACGGTGGCACAACGATTCTGGGTAGGCCTGGCCGCTCGGGCAGGGCCCTTACTGGTGGGGATTCACCATATACCAGGACTGTTTTCTTCCCGGCAGCTAACCCAGAGCGGAGGATATATTGCCATTACCATCCGGCCCGATCGGCTCGTGCCGGCACATCGGGATAAACGGCTGAATTGCCCGGATTTTAAATGAATCAACGGTTATGCAAAAAGATTTACTCGTTGTCAAAAAATTTCTCGACGAAAAACTTTCGTATCACTATAATCCGGATTTCATTGCACAGGATCCGATATCTGTTCCCCACCGCTATTCCCGACTGCAGGATATTGAAATTGCCGGATTCCTTACTGCGCTGATGGCTTGGGGAAGCCGTACCAGCATCATCAACAGCGCCAATCGCCTGATGCAACTTATGGACGATGCGCCTTATACGTTCATTGTCCAACATCAGCCATCTGATCTCAAACGATTTTTATCTTTCTCTCATCGCACTTTTCAACCCACGGATGTATTGTTTTTTATTTCCTTTTTACAAGCCTATTATCAACATTTTATATCGCTGGAATCGGCTTTTGCTGCGCATCTTAGTCCTGACGATGAAACCGTGGAGCCGGCGTTGAATGGTTTTTACCGGATGGTATTTTCCGGAGAACATCCCGAGCGAACTCGCAAACATTTGCCGGCACCCTTTCGGGGTTCTTCCTGCAAACGATTGAATATGTTTTTGCGCTGGATGGTGCGGCACGATGAACGGGGTATTGATTTTGGCTGCTGGAAACGGATAAAGCCATCTCAGCTTGTATGCCCGATGGATGTGCATGTGTCCAGGGTTGCGCGTCGGCTGGGTTTGATCAATACCCAAGCGGTAAATTGGAAAGCTGCAGTCATGCTCACCCAAAAATTGCGTACTTTCGATGCCAACGATCCCGTGAAATATGATTTTGCTTTGTTTGGCCTTGGCGTAATCGAAAAATGGGTATGATCTTCGCTGATGATCAATAAACGCTATCAAAAGACTTTGATATGTTTGATTTGCCCAAAACATTCAGTTTTGTTTTTCTGTTGTGTAATGTACCTCTCGTGTTGTTTGCACAGGGGGTTCAGCTGCAGTATGTGTTTCAGCAAGGGAGCACATTTGAACTCAAGGTACAGGACCGTTCGGAAACGTATCTCACGATACAGGATAGCCATCAACGTACTTCCACTCAGGGCAACTATACTTTACAATTACGGGTGACAGATGTTTTTCCGGCCACCTCTTCAGCAAGTATTGAAGCAAAATATACCCAGATTTTTCTTACCGCATCTTCTCAGGATCTCACCAATACCATCAATACCGAAGGCCATGCCCAGGATGCGCTAAATCTGGTTTTCCGCAGGCTCACCGAAAAGCCATTTTATTTTACCATCCAAAGCAATGGAACCATTCAGGATATTAAAGGCATTGATAGCTTAATAGCCTATGCACTGGAGGCCATACCAGCCCAAACAGCTAAAGCAGACCGGCAGGCTATTGTTCAATTTGTGCAGGAGCAATTCAATGCCGATGCTTTTCACAATCAATTCATCAGTCTTTTTCCGCGCTATGCAGATCATGCCGTGCAAGTAGGCGATGGATGGACCGATATCATGCAACTTGCAGGCCGGTTGGGTGGAAGCCTTACCACAGCCTGGAAACTGGACTATGGCGATAAATATGGTTTAAAAATATCGGGACAAGGAAACATGATCAGCAACAAGGCTGCCCTAATTGATTTAGGGGGTGGTATCAAAGGCAATGTGGATGTGCAAGGCAAAACACAATCCTCATATCTGGTAAGTGCAGCCAATGGCTGGCCCACGCGCAGTGTGCAGCACACCGAAATGAGCGGTGAATATGTATATCGTGCAGCGTATAATAAAAAGATGAAGCAAGACATTCATATTCCGGTGAGATATGTACACGATTTGCAGTACGAATTAATCCAGTAACACCTCAATCGGAATCTTCTTTGGATTGATTTAATCAGGCATAAAAAAGCAGGCAATCGTAAAAGACTACCTGCTTGGGGTGCTGAAACAATTGCAATAAGTATCCGTTAAGCACAGACGCCATTTTGTTTTCGCAAAGGAATTGCGCAAACGGGTTGCCTGAATTTATTTAGGCGCCGATACTTCGAACAGTTGCTGATGAGGTACCACCTTTACTTTTGTGCTGTCGTTTAACGTTTTGGACACGGCGTTATAAGGTGCTGAAACCACCACATCGCCTGCTTTTAAACCGGATTCGATCTGAATATAATTATCGTCCTGAATACCTGTTTTCACTGGGATCATTCTCACCAGATTCTGACCGGTTAATTTAAACACGACTTCCTGTTGATCGTTGCTGGTATTGAAGTTGTTGCCTGCATTTTTCCTGGAGGTGGTATTGCGCAAGGCCACGGCATTGATTGGGACGGCCAGTACATGGTGCCGGGTTTCGGTTTGGATATTCACGCTGGCGCTCATGCCGGGTCGCAACGGGAAGAAGCGAGGCCTTTTAGGATCAAATAAATCGGCATAACTGCTGCGCAGGATACGGATATGGACGGTGTAGTTGGCCACCTGATCGGCAGAAGAAGATAGGGTGGCAGCGGTAGAGGTTTGCTGAGCCACCGCCTGGCTTGAGGGAGCCACCTGGGTAACAATACCTTTGAATTTGCGATCATTGTAGGCATCCACTTCAATAATGGCCGTATCGCCAAGTTGCACTTTAGGGATATCGTTTTCACCTACATCCACCCGCACTTCCATCACATTCATGTCGGCAATGCGCATGATTTCCGTACCCGCCATCTGCGCAGTACCTACCACGCGTTCACCTTTTTTCACATCCAGCACCGATACGATGCCATCCATCGGGGCCGTAATGGTAGTGCGATAGAGATTATCCTGTGCTTGTTTGAGATCGGCTTGTGCAGATTGTACGGCAAACTGGGCGCTTTTCACTTGTTGCTGGGCAGCCTCATAGTCGGCAAGTGCAGAATAGTAAGCACTTTCTGCTTGTTCAAATTCACTTTGTGCAATTACTTTTTGCTGCAGCAATTGTTTGTCGCGGTCGTAGGTATATTTAGCCTGGTCGAGCCGGGCCTTATAAGAACCCAGAGCAGCCTGTGCATTGGCCAGCTGAGCTTGTGCCTGCTTTAATGTGGCTTCAGAACGTTGCACAATGGAACTGTAAATATCTGCATACACCCTGGCTACTACTTGTCCCTTGTGTACAGAATCGCCTTCTGCAACCGGCAAATCAACGATTTCCCCGGAAACATCCGAGCTCACACGGACCTCTGTTTCCGGATAAATCTTTCCGCTGGCGGTAACCACCTGGGTGATATCCCGATAGGAAGCCGTGTCCACGGCCACTTTCACTGCATCAGTTCCTCCGATAACACCTTTTGATTTTAAAATCAGCAACACAATAACGATCACAATCAGCAAGCCGATAATCGTGTATAAGGTTCTTTTTTTCATATCTCAAATGTTAGTGGTGTTTTGTGATACGATTCAGTTAAAATTGTACATGTAAGGTTTGATAAAATTCCAACACTTTTACTTTGAAGATATAGTTGTATTTGGCGGTAAGCATGTTCACGGTTGCCTTGTATAAATTATTTTGGCTGGTCAGGTAATCCACAGCATTGATTAAGCCCAGCTCATAGCGCTGTGTGGCATACGTATAGGCTGTGCGTGCGGCATCCAGCGCACGCAGGCTGGCCTGGTATTGTTCCCTGGCGCCTTTGGCATCGGCATAGGCCTGAAAAATATCCTGCCTTAAGGTGATTTTATTTTGTTCGGCAGTAAGTTTTTGATTTAGCAATTCCAGTTGTGCCCGTTTCACATTGGTGCGGGCGGTATATCCGTTGAAGATGGGAATATTCATGCCAATGCCGATGGATTGATTGAAATTGTTGTTGAGTTGGCTACCCAACGGACTTCTATACGATCGGTACAAGGGTTCAGTTTGCGGTAAGGAATTCACTTTATATTCATTCCCATTGATGTTCACGGTGCCGATTTGAACAGGCGGCACCATCACGGTATCGATATGATATTGGGTGAAAGTGCTGGCATAATTGGTTCCCAGGCTTCCTGAAAGATAAATCGTTGGATAGAGGGCGCCACGTGCTGCAGCCACCTGTTTTTGGTCGGCCAGGATAGTGAGGGAATCGGCTAAGATTTGCGGTTGTATGCCCACGGCTTGTTCATAAATATCTTCAGCGGTGATGGCATCCAGATTCATCAGCGGAATGGCATCAACATTCAGTTGCGTGTCGATAGCAAAAGGTGCATCGGCAGGCAAATTCAAAATAGCTTTCATTTGCAGAACAGCCAGGGTAAGATTATTCTCGGCCGTGATGAGTGAAGCCGAGTCTGAAGCCACCTGTGCGCGGATATCGGCCAGGTTGCTTTCAGGTAAAGCACCAGCAATGACTTGTTTGCGCGTGTTTTCCAACTGGGCCAGCGACAAATCCAGCTGTTGTTGTGTGGCTTTTACTTGTTCGGTATTGAGCAGGATTTGCAAATAGGCAGTAGCCACATTCAAGGCCACATCATTTTCCATTTTTCTTTCCAACTGTTGGCTTGCAGCCAGGGCGTATTTATTAGCCTGAATGGTGTGTGTCTTCTGCAGGCCGCTGAATAAATTCAGGGACATGTTCACATTCCCACCCAAATAATACAATTGCTTATTGATAAACTGATTGGTGGTAGGATCAATGGATCGGCCGAAATTAAACCCGTTGTTGATGCCTGCACTCAGAGTAGGCAGTCGGGAAAGCTTGCTCTGCTGAAGGATCAGCTCATTTAATCGTTTCTGAATTTCTGCCTGTTTGATTTGGATATTATGTTCACGGGCATAATCCACACATCGTTGCAGGGACCATAATTCCTGTGCAAACACGCTCCCTGCATGCAGGAACAATATCATCAGGCATCCTATACATACATATCGCATAACAGATACAGATAAAGGCATTTTCAGCAAATATATCATAGCGTTGCAGCAACGAAATACAGATTTAGGATAAACGGGCTTTTTCCTTCAGGAGTGGCAATTTATCACATTTCCCATGTTAAGCCTGTTTGTCCCGTAAATTTGAGCGAATTTTTCAGCGATTATGTACACCGATTTTCTGGTTATTGGCTCGGGCATTGCCGGATTAACGTATGCACTGAAGGTTGCCCGGCATTTTCCGCAGCGGCAGGTAACCGTGCTCACCAAAACCCAGGAAGATGAAACCAACACCAAATATGCCCAGGGTGGTGTGGCGGTGGTGAATGATCTGGAGCACGACAGCTTTGAACGGCACATAGAAGATACCTTAATTGCGGGCGACGGGCTTTGCAATGAAGCGATCGTGAAGATGGTGGTGCAGGAAGGGCCTGAACGAGTGCGGGAAATTATGGACTGGGGGGCGCAGTTTGATCGGGATGCATTCGGAGCATTTTCTCGTGGGCGCGAGGGCGGCCATTCCCGTCATCGGGTTTTGCATCACAAAGACAGTACAGGTCGCGAAATGGAAAGGGTCCTGCTCGAAGCCGTGCATCAACAACCGAACATTCAGCTGCTCACCCATTGTTTTGTCGTGGATCTCATCACCCAACATCATCTGGGCTATCTGGTCACCAAATCCACGCCCGACATTACTTGTTTTGGAGTATATGTGTTAAACCTGCACACCCAGCAAATCGAAAAGCTGCTATCATCGGTTACAGTGCTGGCTACCGGTGGCTGTGGCCGGGTATATCGGACCACCACCAATCCCTCCATTGCTACGGGTGATGGCGTGGCCATGGTCTACCGGGCTAAGGGCCGGATTGAGAATATGGAATTCATTCAGTTTCATCCCACGGCGCTCTACCAGCCTGGATCCGGATCCACTTTCCTGATCTCTGAGGCCGTAAGAGGCGAAGGCGCCATCTTGCGCAACCATGCCGGAGAGGCTTTCATGGAACGCTACGACCCCCGAAAGGAACTGGCACCCCGCGATATCGTGGCCCGGGCTATTGACAGCGAAATGAAACGCACCGGCACTGAATACGTGTATCTGGATTGCTCGCCGATTCCGGAAGATCGCTTTCGTACACATTTTCCGAATATTTATGAAAAATGCCGGCAATTGAATATTGACATACAAACCAACTGGATTCCCGTGGCGCCGGCCGCCCACTACAGCTGTGGCGGCATCAAAACCGATGAATGGGGGCGTACCTCCATCCGTCGCCTTTATGCCTGTGGGGAATGTGCATCTACGGGCTTGCACGGAGCCAATCGCCTGGCCTCTAATTCTTTACTGGAAGCGATGGTGTTTGCCCATCGCTGTTATCTGGATAGTGTGCAACTCATCCAACAACCCTTTTCCCTGCCCAGCGTGCCCGACTGGGATGCCGCCGGCACTACCGTCCCCAAAGAAATGATTCTGATTACCCAAAGCCTGAAGGAATTGCAACAGGTGATGAGCGACTACGTGGGCATCGTGCGTTCCAACATCCGGTTGCAAAGAGCCATGCGCCGCCTTGACCTGCTTTTCGAAGAAACAGAAGCGCTCTATGAATCGACAATTCTCTCACCCCAGCTCTGCGAATTGCGAAACCTGATCACCGTGGGCTATTTGATTGTAAAATGTGCAATGTTCCGAAAAGAAAGCCGCGGCTTGCATTTTAACACAGATTATCCGCAAAAAAGCCCCATCATCCAAAATATAGTGCTGTAAAACATGTGGTATTATTGCTTATTTGCCATCTGTTATTTGATTTCCCTGCTGCCCTTTGCCGTCTTGTATCGCCTTTCTGATGGATTATACGGACTGGTGTATTATCTCATTGGCTATCGGAAACAGGTGGTCAGGCAAAACCTGGCACAGGCTTTTCCGGAAGTGGATAGCCGTGAGCTACGCAAAATTGAAAAGCAATATTATCGGGATTTATGCGATATGCTGGTGGAAACTATTAAGATGATGACGCTTTCTCCGGCGGCTTTGCGACGGCGTTTTCAGTGTGATTTGAGTTTACTCCATCGGCTTGCCGCTGAGGGTAAGAGTTGCCAGATTCAGCTGGGGCATCGGTTTAACTGGGAATGGGCTAACCTGTATTTTAAATTAGGGACGCAGGTGCCTTTTCTGGTGGTATATATGCCCATCAGCAACCGCCACGTGGAAAGATTGGTAAACCACATCCGCCGTCGATTTGGTACCGTGCTGATCCCGGCCGACAAGGTGCTGGAAGCCATGAAACCCTGGCAATCCCAACCGCATATCACCATCTTAGTGGCCGACCAAAATCCATCCAGCGCCCGGAGATGTTATTGGGAAATGTTTCTAAACAGACCCACAGCTTTTTACAAAGGCCCTGAACTCATTGCCCGTCGCTTTGGAGAGGTGGTGATTTGGGGAGATATTCAAAAAATCAAACGGGGATATTATCATGCGGAAATCCAAGAAGCATTTCCGGAACCAGGAAGACTTTCGGAAGGCGAAATCAGCCATGCCTTTAGCCGGTTTCTGGAACAAAAAATCCATGCACAACCCTCAAATTGGCTGTGGAGCCACAGAAGATGGAAACATCAGCCTCCGCCCCATTTCACACCTGTTCCATAAAAATTCTCTTAACTTGGGCAAAATCTTCATTCCATGAACCGCTGCTCCTGGCCTGCAACGGATCCGCTGATGATAGCCTATCACGACACCGAATGGGGTGTGCCGCTGCACGACGACCACAAATTATTTGAGTTTCTGGTACTGGATGCTTTTCAAGCAGGCCTCAGCTGGCGAACCATCCTCTACAAAAGGGAACATTTTCGCAAGGCCTTCGACAATTTCCAACCGGAAATCATTGCCCGGTATTCCACGAGGAAGATCCAGCAATTGTTGCAAAATCCCGGAATCATTCGCAACAAACTAAAGATAGAAGCTACGGTGGAAAACGCCCGTCGTTTCCTGGACATAAAAGCCCATCATGGCAGCTTCGATAAATTTATCTGGCAATTCACAGATTACCAAACCCTGCACCATCATTTACAGCCCGGACAGCCGGCACCTGTTACCTCACCTGAATCGGATGCGATGAGCAAGGCATTGCGGAAAGCCGGATTTGCATTCGTGGGATCTACGATTTGTTATGCTTTTATGCAGGCCGCAGGCATGATCAACGATCATGTGGTAACCTGTTATCGTTATGCTGAACTGCGCAATCATGCGTCAGTTTAGCACATTCCGTTCTTCCACAATTTCAATTTGAGGCTGATTGCGGATTTCCCGAAATCCTCCGGCAATATTCCGGAGGTTATGCAAGCCTTGTTGCTTCAGCAGCGAGCAGGCAATAACGCTTCTGTAGCCGGTTTCACAATGCACATACAGGTTATGATGGTCTTCCAGATGCATGAGATTAATCGGATCGCGCATCTCTTCCAGGGGGATATTGATAGCGCCTCTCACATGTGCCTGAGCGTGTTCGGCTTCATGGCGCACATCCAGGATAATCATCCGCTGATCATAAGGGATATCTAAAGCAAACTCTTCGGGATCTACGCTGATGATCATATCTCTGGGCTCGCCGGCGTTCAGCCAGGAAGCAAATCCCCCCTGAAGATAGCCCACCACACTGTCGAACCCTACCCTGGCCAATCGCGTGATTGTCTCCAGCTCTTTTCCGGGATCGGTAACCAGCAAAATGGGCTGATGATAGGGCAACAATCTTCCGGCCCATTCGGCAAAACGCCCCCGCAGGCCAATATTCAAGAAACCTGGAATAAATCCCTCCACAAAGGCTTCAGGCGAGCGACTATCTACACATACCACCCGTTCCCTTCGCATTTGTTGCTTGAATTCTTCCACAGAAAGCCCAACCATACTGCGTTCCAAAACCTGATGAAGCTGTTCGTATCCTTTCTGGTTAATCCGGGCATTGATGTGAAAATAAGCAGGCGCCTGGGGAAGGCCTTGGGTAACTTTTTCGATAAACTCCTGCTTATCTTCTGTTAGTAAGGCATAATTGCTTTGTTTTTGTTCACCCAAGGTGCTGAAGGTTTCCTTGCCGATTTGTTTGCCACAAGCTGATCCGGGACCATGTGCCGGATAAATGATCAGCTCGTCGGGCAGGGGTTTTATTTTCTGATGTAAGGAGTCGTATAAATATCCGGCTAATTCTTCTGCCGTAAATCCGCCACTGGAAAGATCGGGCCGGCCTACATCTCCCACAAACAAAGTATCCCCGGTAAACAGGCAGCAAGGTTTTCCTGCTTCATCATACAGCAAATAGCAGCTCGATTCAATGGTATGTCCCGGAGTATGCAACAGCTGCAGCTGAACATTGCCTAGCTGAAAGATTTCTCCGTCTTGGGCAATATGCACCCGGTATTCCGTTGCGGCCTGAGGACCAAATACAATCTGGGCGCCCGTTTTCTCGGCCAAATCCAGATGCCCCGACACAAAATCAGCATGAAAATGGGTTTCAAAAATATAGCGGATCACCGTGCCGGTCTCGGCAGCCATTTCCAGGTAGGCTTCCGTATCCCGCAGGGGATCAATCACTGCTGCTTCTCCTTCCGAAGCAATGAAATAAGCCGCTTCAGAAAGACATCCCGTGTACATTTGCTTTACCAACATAGCTGCATCGAGTTCATTTCAAAATTACATCATTTCAAACACCTGCTGAGTAGAAAAAAGCTGCCCCGAGGCAGCTTCCAATCCCTTCTTATGGTAAAACGGAAACTTGTTCCTACCCGATAAATATTGGATTATTTTTCCGGCTTCAGGGCATATAGTTCATCCACTACCCGGGCAATGGTTTCCAACGCATCCGTATCCAACGAGTAATAGATAAACTTTCCATCCCGTTCGTACTTTACAATATGATTCCGGCGCAGGATGGAAAGATGCTGGGAGGCTACAGATTGCTCCAGGCGAAGCTTCACGTAAATTTCCGTAACTGTCATTCGCTTATGTTCTTCAAGCAACTTGATGATCTGTTGCCTAAGCTTATGGTTAATGGCCCTGAGTACGTGCGCGGCAATGCGCACATGATAATAGTCCAACTTGATGGCATCACCCGATCCATTCCCTTTGGAAATGGTGAGGGTGTAAGACGAGGTGGGCATAATGGTTTTTTCCATGTTATATGATTTAGGATAGCAAAATGGTTTTCTGGATATCTGGTTTTGCCTGCATATTGATTACAAAAATATCTTATATCTTTAAATTGAAGAAATCTTCATGCATAGGATCGTAGCCTGTTTGTCACAAGATAGTAGGATTTCTTAGAATTTAACAGAATCTTGATGACGCTATGCCTTGCCCACATAAGTAGGTTTTAGGTAAAAAGGCTCTGCATAGGCCAGGTCGGCAAATTGGCCGGAGTGAAAGGCCTGATCGGCCAGTTGAGCCATGTGGGCGGCATGCAGCTGATAGCTGGTATCCAGCCTGATCTTGTCGGCCAAGGTAGGCGGAAGCAGTTGGACAAGCCGGGGTGCACCTTCTCCGAAAATCCACACAGGCAAATGATTTTGCCAACCTGAAAAATCTTCTTCCCGGAGCTGAACCGGCCGGGCTTCTTCCACAACTGTGCCATCGGTCTTATACCAGGCAGCATATACCTCATCCTTGCGGGAATTCAAAACAGGGAGCAGAAAGCCCTTTTCCGGTAATGCCGGATGAAGCTGTCGGTATCCCTCGGCCATGATGTCCAGTGTGGGAAGCAATATCAAAGGACAATTCCAGGCATAACATAACCCTTTTGCCGTAGAAAGCCCCACCCGCAATCCCGTATAGGAACCGGGTCCTGCGCTCACCGCCACAGCGTGGATCTCGGCTCCGGTAAGCCGCAATTGGTTAAGCCCCTGATGCACATAATCTGCTATGTAGGCCGCATGATCTTCGGCTGCTGAATGGCTAAACGAAGCCAGCACCTTTCCGTTTTCGCTGAAGCACACCGAACCTGCCGCCGTTGCGGTGTCGATTAAAATAAGCATGGCCATATCCCAAACAATGATAGCAAAGGTACAACAGCAGAGGCTATGAAAAAGGATAAGGTTCGGCTAAAGCGAATTAGCTTATTTTTACTGCGATTTTTAAACCTGACCTCAAAAACAAATCACAATTAGCGTATGGAAAAAACGGTACTACAAACCCGACAGGCTCCTTCCCCAATTGGTCCTTACAGCCAGGCCATTCAAGCCAACAACCTGCTATTCATTTCCGGACAAATAGCCATAGACCCGGCTACCGATCAAATGATCAAGGGAGATATTGTGGAAGAAACCCATCGGGTCATGCAAAACCTGAAAGCTATTCTGGCGGCCGCCGGTATGGATTTCCAACATGTGGTGAAAACCACTATTTTTATTCTGGATATGCAGGATTTCTCGGCGGTTAATGAGGTGTATGGCAAATATTTTCAGGAGAGCTTTCC
>JADGHY010000031.1 GCA_019683625.1 Thermoflavifilum sp.
ATTTATGATGGAAAAACAGGTGACAAAATTACGATTCCCTGTCCATAGAAATCAGCCGGAAATCATGGATATTTGAACAGCAAATCAGAAACAGATGTCTCATTTAAAAGATATCATCACCATCACCTTCACGTTGTTTGCCGTTATCGATATTTTAGGATCGATTCCGGTGTTGATAGCCTTAAAAGAAAAATTAGGCCGCATTCAACCGGTGCGTGCCACGCTGGCATCGGGTTTATTGATGATTTTATTTCTGCTGGTGGGTGAACCTTTTCTGGCATTGATGGGAGTGGATATTCATTCTTTTGCCGTGGCAGGTTCGGTGGTTATTTTCATCCTGGGCCTGGAAATGGTGCTGGGCGTGGAATTTTTCAAAAGCGAAAAAAGCACGCAGGCAGGTGAGCTGGTACCTATTGCCTTCCCGTTGATTGCTGGCTCGGGGACACTCACCACCATCATGTCGCTGAAAGCCAATTTTAGTTTTTACGATATATTGGTGGGCATATTGATCAATCTGATCGTGATTTATGTGGTGCTGCGTTCGCTGCATTATATTGAACGGATGTTGGGCGAAGCGGGATTGCTGGTAGTCCGCAAATTTTTTGGGGTCATCTTGATTGCTATTGCCGTGAAAATCTTTAAAACCAATCTGGGCATCTGAGCGGAGACAAGAAGAATTGCTAACTTTGCCCCGCAGGCCCCGTAGTACAATGGATAGTACATGAGTCTCCGGAACTCAGGATCCGCGTTCGATTCGCGGCGGGGTCACGATCCTTTCCGAAAGATTTTTCTCCTCTTAATCAGATGGCATTTGCTTTTTCGGCAATTTCACACAGCCATGGAGCTGAGTTTGGCATCGGTATGACGCATTTTTCTCTCTGCTGATGTTACCAATGGCCAAAAGGGTAAAGCAGCCATGATCATGTCTTTCGGCATTTTTGCTGGGCATCCACAACGGCAATGGTAACCATGTTCACGATTTGCCTCACCGTACTGCCCAATTGCAGCACATGGACGGGCTTTTTCATGCCCAGCAAAATGGGGCCGATAGCTTCAAAGCCCGCTACGCCCATCAACAGGTGATAAGCTATATTTCCTGCCGCCAGATTAGGGAAAATCAGGGTATTCACATCCCCTTTCAACAAATCGGTAAAGGGATAGTTATCGCGCAGCACTTCCTTGTTAAACGCAAGACTAGCTTGAATCTCGCCATCAACCAACAAATGGGGAGCCTTTTGTTTGACGAGCTGAACGGCATCCCGCACCAGGATGGCTTCGGGCGTGTCGCTCGTGCCAAAGTTGGAATAAGAAAGCATGGCAATGACTGGCTTGATACCAAATTGCTCCACCTCGCGGGCCACCAGCAGGGTGATATCGGCTAATTCTTCGGAGCTGGGATTGAGGTTGATGGTGGTATCGGCCAAAAACAGCGGGCCTTTGCGGGTGAGGATGATGTACATGCCTGCCACGCGTTTGACGCCCGGTTCGGTGCCGATGATTTGCAGAGCCGGACGAATGGTATCCGGATAATTGCGCAACAGGCCCGAGATAAAGGCATCGGCTTCGCCGGTTTCTACCATCATGCAGCCAAAAGGCGTGCGCGAGCGCATGGCTTTGCGGGCTTCGTAGAGATTTACGCCCCGGCGTTTTCTTTTGTCAAAATACATTTCTCCAAACCAGCTGCGTTTTTCCTCCATCTCATCGGCCTGAGGATCAATAATGGGTACGCCCGGAAGCTCAATGCCGTTTTCCTGCATCAGGCGCTGGATCTTACGCTCGTCCCCCAACAAAATAGGATAGGCAATCTTTTCTTCCAGCACGATGCGGGCAGCTTTCAGGATTTTGACATTATCGGCATCGGCAAACACCACCTTACGGGGATCCTTACGCGCCTGTGCCCCCAGCGAACGAATCAGCTGATTATCCAAACCCAGGCGATTGTTGAGCTCAACCCGATAGGCTTCCCAGTCGGTAATTTGTTTCTGGGCAACGCCGCTTTCTATTGCGGCACGGGCTACTGCCGGCGCCACCGTGGTGATAAGCCTGGGATCAAAGGGCTTGGGAATAATGTAATTCCGGCCAAAGGAAAGTGTTTTTTCCCGATAGGCAATGTTGACGATATCGGGCACAGGCTGACGGGCTAACTCAGCCAAAGCCTGTACGGCAGCCAACTTCATGGCTTCATTGATCTGCGTGGCCCGCACATCCAGCGCACCGCGAAAGATATAAGGAAACCCCAGCACATTGTTCACCTGATTGGGATAATCAGAACGACCCGTGGCCATGATGATGTCTGGCCGCACCTTCACAGCAGTTTCGTAATCAATTTCGGGCTCAGGATTGGCCAGGGCAAACACGATTGGATCTCTGGCCATGTTCTTCAGCATATCTGCCGTAAGCACATTGCCAACACTCAATCCTAAAAACACATCTGCCCCTTCCAGGGCTTCCGCCATGGTTTTCACCGGAAGCTCCGTGGCAAAAGCCCTGCGGATCTCATCCAGATCGGTGCGATCTGTGCTGATCACCCCTTCCTTATCGAACAGGATGATATGTTCTTTTTTTGCCCCTAGGGATACATAGAGCTTCACGCAAGCCATTGCAGCAGCTCCGGCACCGCAGACCACGATTTTTACCTGATCAATTTGCTTATGCACCAGCAACAAGGCGTTAATTAATGCCGCACCGGAAATGATAGCCGTCCCATGCTGGTCATCATGCATCACGGGAATATGCATTTCCTGGCGCAAACGCTCCTCAATGTAAAAGCATTCCGGGCTCTTGATATCTTCCAGATTAATGCCTCCAAATGTAGGTTCCAACGCTTTTACCACCTGCACAAAGCTGTCCACATCCCGCACATCAATCTCCAGATCGAACACGTCTATATCGGCAAACATTTTAAACAACACGCTTTTGCCTTCCATTACGGGCTTGCTGGCTTCCGGACCAATATCGCCCAAACCAAGCACAGCTGTACCATTGGTAATCACCGCCACCAGATTACCTTTAGCCGTATATTGATATGCGGCTTCTTTGTTCCGATAGATTTCCCGACAGGGCTGAGCCACGCCAGGGGTATAGGCCAGGGAAAGATCACGCTGCGACTTGGTTTCCTTGGTGGGTACCACCTCAATCTTACCGGGTCGGTCTTTGGCGTGATATAATAATGCATCATGTTGGGCAGGATCTGACATAATCAAACAGGCTTAGCCCTTGCAAGTTAACAAACCTTCTGCAGAAGCCTTTGCAAAGGGATTGTTTATCTTTACAGCAAATCCGCCTGCATGATACAACGCATTCAAACCGTTTATCTATTCCTGGCCGCCCTTTGTGGTGTCCTCAGCTGGATCATTCCTTTCGGCAAAGCAACATGGATCAATCAACCGGCTATGGCTTATGTGGCAAATGATAGTTTTTTCTTGACCTTATTGATGATTTTAGCCATTTTGCTGGCAATTATCGCTATCTTTTTATTTAAAAACCGCCGCTTGCAATTGCGCCTCAGCCTGCTGGGATTGGTGGTATCAGCAGCAGCGCTGGTGCTGGAATACCGTACCATCCACGGATATCAGCAACAGGTAACCCTCGTGCAACGGGCCTATTACTGGATAGGCATTGCCCTGCCCGTGCTGATGATGTTGTTTTTTATCCTGGCTGCCCGTGGTATCCGGAGAGATGAAAAGCTTGTCCGCTCCCTAGACCGGCTTAGGTAAATTCAGGGCAGATGGACGACAGGAAAGGCATAAGGCTCCCTATATGGTTCCTGTACCTGAATCCAGTAGATTCCTGCAGGGATGTGTGGTAAAGGAATATGGATGAGACTGGATCCGGCATGCATTTCCCCTTCCCACCAGCGTTTTCCATCTGCCCCTATTAACCGGAGCAACAGAGGAGAGGTGACCGGTTTGTTCCATTGCAGGGTAAGCTGATGGGAAGCAGGATTGGGATAAATTCTTTTGAGATAGATGCCAGACAAACGAATCATCACCACCGCACTATACCGAAATCGTTCATCCATATCCACCATCTTCAGCCGGTAAAATGCCCTGTCCATGCCTTCTTGAAGAAAATCTAAGTATTGATAATGCAGGGGTAAATTTGAATATCCTGCGGCCCTTACCCGGGTCAGGGCCTGAAAATATTGCCCATCGGCACTGCGTTCTACTACAAAATAGGCTGCATGTTGTTCGCTGGCCGTAACCCATTTCAAAAGCACACCACCTTTCTGGGCTTCCGCCGAAAAAGAAATCAGCCTGAGAGGCAAATCTTCTTCATGGGCTGCTATCTTCAGGTTGTCAATGCCAATTCTTGGACGTGCACCCCTGTTGCCTCCTGAAGTGTTGAAGCTATACAACCGAAATGCTACAATATGATCTGCCAGGCTATCCGGCAAAGAAGCTTCTATGTGTATCATCGTATCCTGGTAGTTAATGGCTTCGAATTGCAAATCCGGAATCACATGAAAGCTTTGCCCATCTGTGCTGTAATATACCTGCAACATGGCATGCCTGTCTGAACCCGGCGTGCCATTGTGAATGGATAAGGCATCAAAACCTAAGATCCCGGGGGTGAGATGCGCAAAATCTACCCAGAAGTCCACCGCCAGGGCACTGGAATAATCGGCTGTGCCCGAGGTAAGGAATTCCAGATAAGTTTCAGGAGTGGTAGAGGGACTCTTATGGATTCCCGGCGTCAAATATTTTTTAGCAAAGCTATCTGTTGTCACCGTTGTGGTGATACCATCGGGGATGGTTCCCGAAGGCTGTATGCCCACCGGTGACCAATGCGCTGCACCATATCCCGAGGTGAAGCCATCTTCCCAGGTATGAATGCTATCAAAACGTTCGATGAACTGGAAACCGGGCTGATCGATTAATCTCACAGGCGTCTGGCCTGCGGATGGTACTACAGGCAGCATAATAGCTGCCAGGCACAATAGGGCTTTAAAGGGTTTCATATACAAAGGGTTTTTAGGCGATCAAATCCATGATTACCGGATATCCCTAATCGCAGACATAAACAACAGCGCCATTGTGGAATCCGCTTGATTTTTCAGGCAGGATGGGGTTTTTAGAAAAGAGAATGGAGCAAAGAAAAATACAGCTTCTTTTCCGGATTTGCAAGGGAGGGCTAAGGATTGATCACATGTATAGGTTGCCCTTGCTGAAAAGCTTTCAGATTGGCCACCATCTGATCGAGTAACCGCTGGCGTGCGGCACGGGTAGCCCAGGCCTGGTGAGGAGTAATAATACAATTTTTAGCGTGTAACAAAGGATGATCGGCTGGTGGAGGCTCCACGGAAAGTACATCCAGTCCGGCACCGGCAATCTGGCCGCTATTCAATGCTTCAGCAAGATGCTGTTCCTGGATCAACCCGCCGCGAGCCGTATTGATCAGGAAAGCCGACGGCTTCATCAGTGACAGCAATTCGCGATTCACAAATTGTGCATTGCTGGCAGTGAGCGGACAATGCAATGTAATCACATCGGCTTGCCGAAAACAGGTGGATAAATCCACAAACTGCACGCCTTCCATCTGGTCGCGCTCCGGATGGGTATGTACGGCCATCACCTGCATGCCCATGGCCAACCCGATACGCCCCACTGCCTGGCCAATTCTGCCAAAGCCAATAATCCCTAATCTGAGCCCATGCAGTTCAACCAATGGCGTAAGTTGATAGCTGAAATCCGGGCAAGCCGTCCACCGCCCCTCATGTACGGATTGATCATGTAAACCCACGTGTTGGGTGAGCTCAAGCATCAAGGCAAAGGCATGCTGCGCCACCGAGTAAGTACTATAATCGGGCACATTCGTAACCACCACCCCGCTTTCGCGAGCAGCCTGTATATCCACCACATTATAACCAGTAGCCATCACGCCAATATAGCGCAGGGCCGGAGATTGCCGGATGACAGCGCCAGGAAGCACAACCTTATTGGTAAGCACGGCTTCAGCCCCAGAGATCCGTTCGGCAAGTTCACTGGGTGAAGTGCGGGCATGAATTACCACCTCTCCAAGCTGCAACAAAGGCTCCCAGCTTAAATCTCCGGGATTTAAGGTAAACCCATCCAATACCACAATGCGCATGATGCTTGACTTTTTACCGTATAAATAAGATTTTTACAGCTTATTATCATTGGATTGAGGAGAAAGATTGTCTTAATAAACAAAGTTGGAGATTGATCTGAACAATTCAAAATCATTCCTTTGTTTTTGCATTTGTAAAACTTTTGCTATGGTTGTTTTTTCCGCTCGCCGTTGGATGTTTCTTTGCTGGATAATGTTTTCCATGATGAATGCATCAACCCTGGCCCAACCAGCTCCGCCTAACAATGGACTGGCCAAAACCCCGCCCATGGGCTGGAATAGCTGGAACCATTTCGGTTGCAACATTGATGAAAACATCATTAAAGAAATGGCCGATGCTATGGTGGCAACTGGTATGAAAGATGCCGGCTATGAATATATCAACATCGATGACTGCTGGATGGATACTGTCCGCGATGCGCAGGGACGCCTGCAAGCCGATCCGAAACGTTTTCCCCATGGCATCAAATGGCTGGCCGACTACGTGCATAGCAAAGGGCTGAAATTGGGCATCTATTCATCGGCCGGTACCAAAACCTGTGCAGGTTATCCGGCCAGCTTAGACCATGAAGAGATTGATGCCCGTACCTTTGCCAGCTGGGGAGTGGATTACCTGAAATATGATAATTGCTATAACCAGGGAAGGCCTCTTTTCCAACGCTATCAGGCCATGCAACAGGCCCTGGCTCATTGCGGCAGGCCTATTGTGTTCAGCATCTGCGAATGGGGGCTCGAAAATCCCTGGGAATGGGCTCCCCAACTGGGTAACCTGTGGCGCACTACCGGCGATATCCGCGACAGCTGGGAAAGCGTCATGAGCATCCTCGATCAACAAGTGGGATTGGAAAAATATGCAGGGCCTGGCCATTGGAATGATCCCGACATGCTGGAAGTGGGCAATGGCGGCATGACCAATACCGAATATCAGGCCCATTTCAGCCTCTGGTGCATCCTGGCCGCCCCCCTCATCGCGGGGAACGACTTGCGCAACATGAGCCCGGAAACAAAAGAAATCCTGACCAACCGCGACATGATTGCCGTAGACCAAGATCCCCTGGGTAAACAAGGCTATAAATTACAGGATGAAGGCAACGAAGAAATCTGGGTGAAAGAAATGTCAGACGGCAGCCGCGTGGTCTTATTCCTGAATCGGGGTGAACACACGGCATTCATGACCACCAGTGCTGAAAAAATTGGATTGCCCCGGGCAAACAGTTACACCTTGAGGAATTTGTGGACCCATAAGGAATCTAAAACGGCTTCGCTCATCCGCGGATTTGTGCCATCACATGGCGTGTTGGTATTCCGGGTGTGGCCCGCAAATGGCTAATATTAACCAATAAGTCAGATTTCTTCCAGGAATAGCGCTGCACTATTTTTTTCACGTAAAGATTATGTAAAAAGAGCTCTCTTTTTTCTAATGTCCTATCACCGGGATGAATATTTTTATTGTAATTAGCAGGTAAAACCGCAATCATGTCTGCGCAACGCATGAATCTTGCCGATCTGGCCCCGGATGCCTATGAAGCTATGCGGGGTTTGGAAGCCTATATCCGGAAAAGCGGGCTGGATCGCAGATTGTATGAGTTGATCAAGATTCGGGCTTCTCAGATCAATGGCTGTGTATTTTGCTTGCACATGCACACCCGCGATGCCCGCGCACTTGGCGAAACGGAACAACGTATTTATGCCCTCGATGCCTGGCAGGAGGCTCCTTATTACACCGAAAAAGAAAGGGCGGCACTGGCACTAACAGAAGCCATCACCCTTATTTCTGAAAATCATGTGCCGGACGAGGTGTTTGAGAAGGCGCGCCAACATTTCGAAGAAAAGGAACTGGCCGCACTGATCATTGGCATCATCACCATCAATGCCTGGAATCGCTGGGCCATCACCTCGCGCATGCCTCCGAGCGATTAAAAAACTACCTTTGCCGAGATCTTCTTCCATGTTTAACCAAACAGTTTTTCGCTACCGGCTGGTTCGCCAAAGCGGCCAGGGTCTTACTGCATCGTATGTAGCCGTTGGCTTAGTGAGCTTTTTCTGGGGCACAACTTATCCGGCCATCCGGGTGGCGGTGGCACATATGCCGGGACTAATGCTGGCCTCGGTACGGCAAACACTTGCGGGAGCTTTGCTGGTGATAGTTTATACCTTAAAACGACAGGCTTTGCCCCGACCCGCCGAATTGGGCAAGCTATGGATTATGGGCTTTTTGCTAGTGGGGGTGAGCAATGGCCTGCTCAGCTGGGCCGAACAATACCTTTCTAGCGGACTGGCAGCAATCCTGGCCGCCACCTGTCCGCTTGCCATCGTTGGGTTTAGCATTTGGTTTCTGCCCGGAACAAGCTTCAAGACCGGCTTATATGTGGGCATGATATTAGGCCTTGCCGGCATTGTGGTGATTTTTTCCCCAGAAATCTTTCTCAGGCCTTCCCGGGGCTTTATGCTCGGGGCATTGCTTATTCTCTGCTCCGTGATGAGCTGGTCTGGCGGCACTATTTATGCAGCCAAGCATCCAGTTAAACTTCCTTTGCTTTATGCTACAGGCTGGCAGATGCTGCTTGGCGGCATCAGTCTGATGCCGATATGCCTGGTTACACGACAATATATCCCCTTGCAACATCTGGCTGCATCGGCCTGGTGGGCCATCGGATATCTTATTGTATTCGGTTCCATGATCGGCTATGTGGCTTATGTATATGCCATCTCCACGCTGCCACCTGCCCAAGTTTCCATTTACGCCTATATCAACCCGCTCGTGGCATTGGCTATTGGTGCCTGGTGGCTAAAAGAGTCCATCAGCTGGTTAACCATCACGGGTGCTGGGATTACCCTGTGCGGGGTGTATCTGGTGCAGCGAAATTTCAAACCCGCTTCTCTTGCAAAACCTTTATGCACAGCTACTCAGGCAGACATCCGGGAAATGCAGCCCATTCAGGAAAATGAAGCCTAAATGATGATCTCACTGCGTTTGCACAGGGTTGTTGTGCATGATGGCTTCGATTTGCTGCAACACTTCCTCATTAAGCCGATGAGAAAATTCAACTGCCTGAATATTTTCCTGTAGCTGGGACAAACGGCTGGCGCCTAATATTACCGTGCTCACGTGAGGATTGCGGATACACCAGGCTATGGCCAGCACGGCCAGGCTTACCTGACAGGTATCGGCAACCTTTTGCAAGGCCTTTACCTTTTCCAGATTTGAAGGCGTGAGCAATTTTTCTTTCAGCCATTCATAGCCGGGCAGGGAAAAACGGCTGTCGCGCGGGATACCTGCATTGTATTTTCCGGTGAGCAGGCCCGATGCCAATGGGCTCCAGGTGGTGAGACCCAACCCCACAGTCTCATAAAGCGGCAAAAATTCTTTTTCCACCTTTTCCCGGTGAAACAGGTTATATTCCGGCTGTTCCATGGTAGGTCCAACGAGTCCATACCGTTCGGCCACCATGTGGGCCTCCATAATCTGAGCCGCAGTCCATTCAGAGGTGCCCCAATAAAGGATTTTCCCTTGTTGCAGCAAATGATTCATGGCCCATACCACTTCAGAGACGGGGGTGTTCGGGTCGGGGCGGTGGCAGAAATACAAATCCAGGTAGTCAACCTGCAGACGCTGTAACGCTTCATGGCAGGCCTCGACGACGTGCTTGCGGCTAAGCCCGTGTTGATTAGGCTTGTTTTCCTTTCCATGCCAGCCAAAGAAAACCTTACTGGACACCACATACGAGGAACGCTCCCATCGTTTTTGGCGAAGCACTTTCCCCATCAGCTTTTCTGACTCGCCACCCGCATAGCTTTCGGCATTGTCAAAAAAATTAATACCCTGATCGTAGGCATAACCCATCAAGGTGTCGGCCAAATGTTCATCAACCTGATGATGAAAGGTGGTCCAACTGCCATAGGAGACCACACTTAGTTGCAGGCCAGATTTCCCTAATCTTCTGTATTCCATAGGTTAAGATTTTGGTAAAAAAGGAATTTATTGCATTGATCTCTTAATGTCAAGTAAATGAATTCACACCCTGTGGACAAATTCTGATAGGTTTTATGGCATGGATGTTGGTACCTTTACGCAAAGGATTTTAGGTTAAAATAGGTTAAAGCGTTGAGGGCTCCGTTTATACGGAGCCTTTGCTTTATGGGCCAGGCAGCTCGGTTTTGGGGATCATGATCTGGCTGTTTTCCACCTGAAGCACTTTGTACGTGGTAAAATCGGCCGACGCTTCCAATCCCTTTCCATATATCAGCTGGGAGGCAGTAGTGATTTTCACCTGGCCGGGTGCCACAAAGAGTTGCCGTTGCGGATCCCAGTACAGGCTGTCGCACGCCAATCGTTCTCCTTTTGCATTCACGACTAAAACCTGCTTGTCGACCACAATGCGGTTATTTTGTTCATACAGCACCCCTTCTCCTGCGGTTAAAGTAGATTGAATTTGCAGGCTGTCGTTGAAAAAATGTGCGACTACGCCTCCATACATGATTACGCGTGGAGTATCGGTTTGATAATGCTTCAGATAGGGCGCTTGTATTTCAGCCCGGACTTTACCTCCTTGGCTATAGAGGATACGCACGCTGTCGGCCGTTTCCACATTTACAAAAGGAGCATGCAAAGCATGAATATCTTCGAGTTTATTCACACATCCACTGCATAGCCAAAATATACAGCCAGCAAGCATTATCCCTTTGCACCAAACTTTGTTGCGGGTCATCTCGTGTATAGATTTGCTGATGGTCAAAAGTCGGGAATTTGTACATCCCTGAAATGGCCGTTTAATTTCACCCGTTCTCTTAATTTTTCCATTTCATCAATTAATGGCCTGATGTTTTTTAAATGCCTCCGCAAATATTCCTGCCGCTGGCGTTCGTGCAGCAATTCAAGCATCTGATATTCGCCTTCCAACCCCAGGCAGGCATGATGGGCCAAATCATAAGTAGAAAGATGATCGATAGGCTTATCAAACGATTTTTCAATATGTAATTTTTGATGCAGCCAATGCAGGGCCTGCACTAGCGATTGCATCAGCCGATGATCACCTTCTGTGTGATTGTCTGGATAATGCACAATAGCGCCTGCATAAGGTTTCTCCGGAATTTCGCGGATCACTTCCAGGATGCGAAATACCTTTAAACCGCGGGTTCGAATATCTAAGCTGCCATCAGGATAAATTTTTTCAATATGCAAAACCTGCATCAGCGTGCCGTATTCATGCAATTTGCCCTTGATGACGGGCGGAATGCCAAAATGCTTCCCTTGTTCGGCACATTCCCGAATCATTTGTTGATAGCGCTCTTCACGGATATGCAAGTTAAGCTGCTCACCAGGATACACCACCAGTTCCAACGGGAAAATAGGAATGAAATTGGTCATATTTCAATATTAATAAAAAAATCAGAATTTGCTTGCCAGTTCCAGATTTGACGATATACAGACATGCAACCGATTTCGGCCATCATCATCACCTACAATGCATCTATGCACATTACCGCATGCCTGGAATCCGTGCTGCCCGTGGCCTCGGAGGTGCTTGTGGTAGATAGTTTTTCCACCGACCAAACGGCCGAACTCGTACAAAAATTTCCGGTTCAATTTGTCCGGCACGCCTGGGAAGGCTATGGGCAGCAGAAAAATTGGGCCATGCAACAGGTGCAACACGATTATGTATTGTTTGTCGACGCAGATGAGGTGCTTTCGCCCGATTTGCAACAATCCATTCTGCTTGCCCGCCAACAGGGGCTTTCCGGATGTTATGCCGTACAGCGACTGAATCAATACTTTGGCCGCTGGATTCGCCATGGGCTAGAATTTCCCGATCATAAAATTCGCCTGTTTCATCGCCGCCAGGCAGCATGGAGCAATGATCCTGTACACGAAACAGTAATTTTCACTGCGGCTGTTGACAAGCAATTATTGGGCGGATTCTTGCTGCATTATACCTATCGGGACATGCACACGTTGTGGCTAAAAATAGATCACTATGCCCGATTGGGTGCCGAAAAGCTTCACCAGCAAGGAAAAAAATCCTCAATCCTGCAATGGATCATACATCCTTTCGCTACTTTCTGGAAGGCTTTTCTGCTGAAAGCCGGATGGAAAGAAGGAAGTGCCGGACTGCTACTAGCCCTGATTGCTGCGCTGTCGGTTTTTTTGAAATATGTTCGATTGTGGTTAAAACAACATCAGCTCGATTAAAAATTCTGTTAAAACTGCAGGCTGCTTCAACCAGGATTCATCAGGATGCGTAATTTAATTCATGTTTTTGCCGAGGACTTAGCCAATTATGCATGCATCTGCTTCAATTGCCGCCTGGAATAAATGGACAGGATTCACTGCCATGATGCTGATGTTATGTTCCTGCAGTTTTTCTCAATCCCGCCAGGCAAATGTATCATCCACCATTCAATCATTTACCATGGATCATAGCCATAATCCTTATTATTCCCGGACAGATACCACCACTTTACATGTGCCGGATGCGGAATGGAAAAAAATTTTACCCCCGGAAGTATATCGGGTAGCACGGGAAAAAGGCACAGAACCTCCGTTTCATAATCGTTTCTGGAATTTTAATGGCAAAGGCACCTATTATTGTGCCGTATGTGGAAATGCTTTGTTTCGTTCGGATGCTAAGTTTGCCAGCAGTTGCGGGTGGCCGAGTTTTTTCGAACCTATCCGTAAAAACAGTGTGATCTATCGCCCCGATCATTCCTTTGGCATGGAACGCACGGAGGTCATCTGTGCCAGATGTGGTTCGCATCTGGGACATGTGTTTGAAGACGGCCCCCCTCCAACCGGTTTGCGGTATTGCATGAATTCCATCGTCTTAGAATTTGTACCCGACAGTGCACCGTAAACACCTGTGCCCATAAAATAAAATCATTTTGATTTCGTTATCTCCGAAAACCCTTTGGTATGCTTTCCCTGATAGGCCTATGCTTATCCTGTCTGTGGATAGCCCATGTATGCGATCCCGGGGACCGGATTGATGTGAAACATGTTGATGTAAACAAAGTTTTTTTGCTCATTGATAAATCACATCACCGATTGTATGTATATGAAGATACCCGATTGCTTGCCTCCTTCCCTGCAGTATTCGGCAACAATGATTTGTCAGATAAAATGATGGCTGGTGATCGTAAAACTCCCGAAGGTTTATTTCATATCATTGCCAAACGATACGATAGCCGCTGGAGTCGATTTCTGCTGTTGGATTATCCCACTCCTGAAGATTATCAAAAATTCAATGCCCGCAAAGCTGCACATCTTATTCCTCAAGATGCACAAATTGGCGGAGGCATTGGCATTCATGGCACCTGGCCTAAAGATGATTTTGTATTTACCTATATGCAAAATTGGACTAACGGATGCATCAGCATACCCAATGAAGCGATACGCCAGATTTATGAAATCGTAAAAATAGGCACACCGGTATTAATCAAGAGAAGCCTTCGTTAATTGATTTTATCTGATAGCCTTACTGCATCCTTATTTTTTTACCATTTCTGCAAGCAATTTTTTCATACCACAAACAAGGCATTTCTTGCCAAAAAATAAACTATTCGTTTTTTCAAATCCAAACATCCAGATGTTTCGTAATTAAAAACAGATTCGCCAAACTGATTTTATCACCTTAAAACAATATCACCA
>JADGHY010000032.1 GCA_019683625.1 Thermoflavifilum sp.
TATCAACAAAGTGCCAATAAGTGGCGGCTACCTCAACTGGCACCGGATCGTAAGAACGAATACGGGTACGAAAAGCCCTGAAAAAAATCACCAACAAGGCAATAACTCCGCCCAACACGTGCAACATGTGCAATCCCGTGATGATAAATAGCAGGCTTGCCGAAACATTGAACGTTAGGTTCACTCCATGGGCATACAAAAAACGAAATCCCATAAACTGAGAGGCCATAAAAATCAATCCCAATATTGCAGTGACCGTAATCAACACCTTGTATCGATTCATGTGGCGCTGCTTGAAACTTTTCACACCAAGCGCCATGGTGAGGCTGCTAAGCAAAATAACTGCCGTAGAAAAAATAAATTGATGGGGAAGCTGAAAACTCACCCACCGAGCCTGGCCATGCATCACCACGTAGGCACTCGTTAGTCCCCCAAACATCATGACGATGGCTGCTATAGCCACCCACATGTTGAATTTGTAGGGATGTATCTTTTTTCTCTGTACACTCACCGTATATGCCATCTTTTAGAATGCCTAAATTTTATCGATCAACATGGCAAATTGCACCGCAAGAAAATACATATAAGCCGCAAACATCAGCTGCTTTGCCGAGGCCGTATCACATTTTTCCACCAGCTGCCAGGCCCTGTATAGCAGATAAGCCCCGGTGAGCAACCCTGCGGAAAGGGCAAAACTGCCATACACATGCAATAAATAAGGCAAAAAACCCGACAGGATAAGCAGGATGGTGAAGCTTAATATCTGCATGGCCACATAGGCATTGCGCACTCCACTACCCGGCAAAAGCTTGAATCCGGCACGCTGGTAATCCTCATGCGCAATCCACGCAATGGCCCAGAAATGCGGAAACTGCCAGAAAAACTGCAATAGAAACAACGACCATCCACCCAACCCCAGGGATCCGCTTCCGGCAATCCATCCAATCAATGGCGGCAATGCTCCGGGAAAAGCGCCTACAAATACAGCCAGGGAATTCCAGCGCTTCCAGGGGGTATATACAAAAGCATATACACACAACGACAACAGGCTTACCCAAGCTGCCAACGGATGGAAATACACACCCAACAGGATTAAACCCACCAGGGACAACAGAATCGCCACAGTGAGAGCTTCGGCGGGCTGCATCCTCCCAGCCGGCAATGGCCTTCCCGCCGTGCGCCGCATGAGTGCATCCGTTTCCCGTTCAATCAGTTGGTTGAAAGCATTGGCCGCACCCGTGATGCAGATGCCCGCTACAAACAATAGCATCACCCGGCCTGAATCAAAACCCACCCCGGGCACCATCAAATACCCCACAATGCAGGAAAACACTACCAGAAAGCTCAACGTAAATTTGGTGAGCTGCAAATAATCCTTTGCCTTTCCTATAACCAGTTCTGACAACGACCAGCTAACTGTTTGCTCTCTGTACATTTGAATACGAATGATAATTACTGAGGTGCTTTCACGGGCTCAGCCACTTCTTCTTCGGCAGGCGATACAGGAACGGTTTGTGGAATAAAATCAATACCATTTTTGCTGTAGTCGTATGGCCAGCGATGTACTTCCGGAATTTCACCCGGCCAGTTGCCATGCCCTACGTGAATAGGTGTGGTCCACTCCAGGGTATTGGCTTTCCAGGGATTAGGATCCTTTACCGGACGACCTTTGAAAATGCTGTAGAAGAAGTTGAATACAAACATCAACTGTACGGCAAATACCAATATGGCCACCACACTGATAAATTCATTCAATCCCTGAAAGCGATGATAGACTGCCAATGCATCGGCCGAATATTCATAATACCGCCTGGGCATGCCGGCCAGCCCTTCATAATGCATGGGCCAAAACATCAAATAAGCTCCGATGAAGGTGACCCAGAAATGAATATAACCCAAGGTATTATTCATAAACCGGCCAAACATCTTGGGGAACCAGTGATACAAACCGGCAAACATCCCAAAGAAAGCAGCGATACCCATCACCAGGTGGAAGTGCGCTATCACAAAATAGGTATCATGCAAATGCAAATCCAGTGCGGAATTTCCCAACCAGATGCCCGTGAGCCCGCCCGAGATAAATATGCTCACAAAGCCAATGGAAAACAGGGCAGGCACCGTGTATTGAATATTCCCCTTCCAGATGGTGGCAATCCAGTTGAATACTTTCACCGAGGAAGGTACGGCAATCAACAACGTAAACAACACAAAGAAAGCCCCCAGGAAAGGATTCATCCCCGATACAAACATGTGATGGGCCCAAACCAAGAATGAGAGCGATGCAATGGCAAACAAAGAGCCCACCATGGCCAGGTATCCAAAAATGGGCTTGCGGGAATGTGTGGCCAACATGTCGGAAGTGATGCCCATACCGGGAAGCATCACAATGTATACCTCGGGGTGACCGAGGAACCAAAACAGGTGTTCATAGAGAATGGGGCTTCCACCCTGATTGGGCAATGCATGTCCGGCAATATAAATGTCGGATAAATAAAAGCTGGTGCCCAGGTTGCGATCAAACAACAGCAGGATGAATCCCGACAGCAATACGGGGAAAGAAAGCACACCCAATATGGCCGTGAAGAATAATGCCCAGATGGTCAAAGGCATCCGCGTCATGCTCATGCCCTTGGTACGCATGTTCAGGATAGTGGAAATATAGTTCAGTCCGGCAAGCAGTTGGGATACCACAAATACCGCCATGCTGATGAGCCATAAATCCATACCCGTTTTGGAACCCTCAGAGGCTTCTCTCAGCGCACTCAGGGGCGGATAAGCCGTCCATCCTGCTTCAGAGGGCCCCGTCTGAATAAACAAAGAACTGATCATGATCACACTGGCAATAAAGAAAAACCAGTAGGAGAGCATGTTCAAAAACGGAGAGGCCATATCCCGGGCTCCCAACTGCAGGGGAATCAGGAAATTGGAAAAAGTGCCACTCAGCCCGGCAGTTAACACAAAGAAAATCATAATGGTGCCGTGCATCGTCACCAGCTGATAGTAAAGCTCAGGACTGATGTGGCCACCGGCTGCCCAATGCCCGAAAATAGTTTCCAGAAAAGGAAACGATTTATCTGGAAAGCCCAGCTGCAAGCGGAAAATGACGGAGAAAAAACCTCCGATCATAGCCCAAATCATCCCCGTGATGAGGAACTGCCGGGAAATGATTTTATGATCCTGGCTGAAAATATATTTGGTGATAAAGCTCTGATGGTGATGATGGGCATGTCCGTCGCCTTCATGAAGGGCAACAGCTGCCACCGCTTGCTGTGCACCCAGCACCTGACCGGAATGAACTTCACTGCTCATAGGTATTGATTTTAAAGGATCAATAATTTCATTTTAAAGATACTTCTGGCTTCTTGGATGAAACGGGCAACATGGCCATTCGCGTGCTGTCCGATGGAATAGCACCCCCTTCTTTTGCCAGCTGGTATTGCGATTTCTGAGAAGCCAGCCATTGATCAAATTCCTGTTGAGTTTCCACCACAATATTGGCTACCATGGAGTAATGGCCAGCCCCACACAGCTGATCACAAACCAGTTTATATACAAAGTTAGGATCTCCCGTCATCTTAGCCATCTGTGCTGTGGTGTATTTGGGCGTAAACCACAAGGTGGTGGGCACACCCGGCACGGCATCCATCTTTAACCGAAAATAAGGCAATCCCACATCATGGATCACATCCCGGGAACCTATCTCCAACTTCACCGGCCTTCCTACCACCAAATGCAATTCACTGGATACTACATCATCGTGATTGTAAGGATCACTCCACACCTGACCCAATGGATTGAATTTCCCTTCATCAATGAGCCGATAATCTTTCTTGCCCAAAACCCCATCTTTTCCAGGATAACGAAACATCCAGTTAAATTGTTTACCCGTAACTTCCACCACCATCGCATTGGGCGGAGCTGCCGAAGTAATGGTAAACCAATGTTTGAGCCCAATAGCCACCAGAATGGTCATCGTCAAAGCCGGGATGGCTGTCCAGAAGAATTCTATTTTAGAGTTTTCATGATAATAGCTGGCCTGATGGCCTTCCCGACCGCGGTATTTATAAGCGAAAACAAACAATAAGATCTGCGTAATAAAAAACACGATACCCGTGATCACCAGGGTCACCGTCATCATGTGATCGATGGCCACTCCCTGCACGGATGCAGCTACCGGAAGTAATTTGTCTTTGAGCAACTCATGGCATACATACAACCCGATTAAGCCAACAATCAAAAATACCAGCATCAACGTGGCATGTAAACGATTGTTTTGCTCTTGGGTTTTCTTTTCCCCTTTCAGGATAGCCACATATTCACTTGCCTTGGCTATCTGCACCACAATGATGAATAACAGCAACAGTACGATAACAACAAAGAAGCCTGACATGACTGATAACAATTATGGTTGAATGCTTTGAAATAGTTTTCTGAAACCGAACATAGCAATTTAAACTTTAGCTTCCCGCTTCTGAAATCCACTGCTTTCCCGGACCCTAATCCTGATGAAAATTTTACATTTCCATTCCGGCTGAAAAGCTTATTCCCAGTCGGATTTATGGATGATGGCTTCTTTCAGGTAAGGATGATTGAGCGGGTAAAGCGGAGCCCTTGCCAGCGCACGGGAAACCAGCCAGATCATTAACCCCACAAACCCCAGCGTGATGCCGATTTCATACCAGCCTATCACGCCCTGCGTGGGCAATACCGTGGGCACCACCATCAGGTAAAAATCAAGCCAGTGCCCGAAAAACACGATCAACGCAATCAGGGTTACCGTCGTGTAATTCCGCTTGGCATCCCGGGTCATCAACAACAGGAAAGGCACGGCAAAATTAATGACCAGATCCAGCAAAAACCAAAACCGATAATGCCCCCAGAGTTGCGGACGGAAATATTGGGACTCCAGCGGAATGTTCCCGTACCAAAACAAAAAGTACTGGGCAAACCAGATATAAGTCCAGAATATGGAAAAAGCAAAAATGAATTTCCCTAAGTCGTGCAAATGTTCTTTATTGACCAGGCTGAGCTGACCACTGTTCTTAATGGCAATGACAAACAGGCTGATGACGGTCATCAGGGAGATGAACGAGCCCGCAAATATGTACCACCCATACATGGTAGACTTCCAGCGGGCAGCAATGCTCATCAGCCAGTGCCAGGAGGAAACCGAAATGGTTACGGCATAAAACACGATAAATACCGCACTAAAGAAAATGGTTTTCCACAGAAAACGGGTAGCTCCTCTTTCAGCCTGATCTTCCTGCAGGGAGATCTGCCGCAACTTCAGGCTCAGCAGAGACCAGCCTAACATGATGATGACAGTAAAAATCACGAAGAGCTTCACATTCAGAAAAGGTGTTTTCCCGGCTACGATGGGATCATGAGCCAGCACCTGAGGATCAGTCCAGGGATAAATAAAACTTTTATGCCCGATCAACACACTCATTAAGACGATGAAGGCAATGGCAGCAAAAACGGGAATATTTACCATGATGGCCTCTATCACCCGTTTATAGGCAATATGCCAGGAAGCTTGCGCCAAAGAGGCTGCACAATACACAAATAAAGCAGCCGCACTGATGTATAAGAAAAACAAGCTGTTAAATACCAATACTGACCAGAAGCGCCTGACGCCTACGTCTCCGTTCAGGGCCAGCAAACCCACCAGAAAAGCCAGTACACCTATGGCTATGAATGCAAGACTGGTGTTTCTAAATCGCCTTGGAATAACAAAACGTTCCTCCATATTGCTGTTGCTTATGAATAGATAAAATGATTGTTCATTTTTGAGCTACTGCCGTGCTATCGGCTCCTTTTGCCAAATCTTTTGCCTGCACACTTTTAATGTAAGCAATCACTTCCCAGCGCTGCCGTTCGCTGAGCTGGCTGGCATAACTGCCCATCAGGTTTTTGCCATAGGTCACCGAATAAAACATGGTGCCTTCAGGCATTTTCAAATATTGGGGCAGATGAAAATTGGCCGGCTGCACCGGGAATTTACCACTCTTATACAGAGGACCTTGCCCGTCGAGCTGTTCGCCATGGCAAATCGCACAATAAATGTTAAACAATCGCTGTCCTTCTTCCAGCGTGGCTTGCGTGATGACGGGCAACGGATTTTTTACCTGTCCGGAAACGGCATAAGCCGAATCACTATGAGGTAAGTTGAAAGGCAACAGCTCGTGAGCATTTACTGTGTGCCCACGCGGTACTGTGCCCGGTACAGGTGGGCGACTGCTCATAGAGTCTGGAAATACCAAATTGACCGAATAAGCATCATAAGCCCGGGAATAATACATGTCCGGGGTATAAATCCGTCCGGGATTATCCCTGCCTGCCTGACAAGAAAACAATGCTGCCGCAAGAAACCCTACACTCAATCCGGTGATAATTTTTTGCTTTCTCATGTTCCAAAACATTGTCAAACTCAAACATTCATTGAACCGACCATTGCGGATTGGTTTGTTCATATTTTTCTTTCTTGGAAAAGAACCCATACCACCAGCCTTCTTCTGCCGTCTGCACCGTCACTTCTTCCGCCCCTTGCTGTAATAAGAATTGCTTGACCTCGTCAACATGGGTCCTGGGCGTAACTTCAATGGCCATCACAAACCGATCGTCGGACTGGCGCGGGTGGAAAATATGCTTTTTCACCCCAGGCATGATCTGATTTAACCAACAAAATGTGAGCGTTGTACCTACGGCCGAGAACAACACGGTAAGCTCAAAGGTGATGGGCACAAAGGCCGGAAGGGGAAAATGGGGTTTGCCCCCGATGTCGAGTGGCCAGCTCACCACGAAGATCCAACTCATGCCAAGCAATGCTGTAGCGGTTCCCAGCGCACCATAAATAAACCCCGCCGTATGAAGGGCTGTCTGCCGTAAACCCATAGCCGCATCCAGTCCGTGTACCGGAAAAGGCGTAAACACATCGTATAACTTGTAGCCTACCGCACGCACCTTTTTCACAGCCGGCACCAACAGTTCCTCATCCTGAAAACTAGCTACCACAAATTGTTTGATTGCCATATCAGTTGCTTTTCAATTTTAAGTATGATTGACTAATGTGCTGCCACTGCATGTTCGTGCTGTACTTCCTGCATAAATTCTTCCGTGGTTTTTTGTTCGATGGCCACCATCTGTTGTTTGTAGCTTTCCCCGCTGCGCTTCAATACCGAACGAATTTCCCATACTGCAATCACGGGGAAATATTTCGCAAAAATCAAATAGCAGGTGAAAAACAATCCGAATGTACCAATGTAAAATCCTAATTCAGGCCAGCGGGGCGAATAATACACCCAGGCCGAAGGCATGAAATCATGATACAGGGAAAGCACGATAATCACAAACCGTTCAAACCACATCCCAATATTCACCACAATCGACATCACGAAGGTGAAGGGAATATTGCGCCGCAGCTTTTTAAACCAAAACAGCTGAGGAGAAACCACATTGCAGGTGATGAGGATAATGTAGGCCCACCAGTAAGGACCAAAGATGCGCCACCAGAAAGCGCCTTGTTCATACACGACATTGGAATACCAGGCAATGAACAGCTCCGTGATATAGGCCATGGCCACGATACCACCTGTAAGCATGATGATTTTATTCATGGCTTCAATATGGCCTAAGGTCACATAATCCTCCAGATGCAAAATCTTGCGGGTGAGAATAAGCAGGGTTTGCACCATGGCAAAACCCGAGAAAATAGCCCCGGCCACGAAATAAGGCGGAAAGATGGTTTCATGCCAGCCAGGAATCACCGATGTGGCAAAGTCCATTGACACCACACTGTGTACCGAAAGCACCAGCGGCGTGGAAAGACCTGCCAACAGGAGTGCCAAAGCCTCCAACCGCTGCCATTCTTTGGCTGTGCCCCGCCATCCAAAGGAACAGATACCGTAAAACCATTTGGCAAATTTTTTCTTGGCCCGGTCTCGAATCGTGGCCACATCGGGAATTAAACCGGAATACCAGAACAGGATGGAAACGGTAAGATAAGTGCTCACGGCGAACACGTCCCACAACAGAGGTGAGTTAAAGTTTACCCAGAGCGGGCCACGCGAGTTGGGATAAGGCAGAATAAAGAAGGCCAGCCACACCCGACCCATGTGCCAGACGGGAAACTGACCGGCACAGAGCACAGCAAAGATGGTCATGGCTTCTGCTGCCCGGTTCACCCCCGTACGCCATCCCTGGCGGAACAACAGCAAAATGGCCGAAATCAAGGTTCCTGCGTGACCAATACCCACCCACCAGACAAAGTTGGTGATATCCCAGGCCCATCCTACTGTCCGATTTTCACCCCACACGCCAATACCCCAATAGGTTTCCCAGAAAACCGACCACACGCCGAACAACAACATCGTCAGCGCAAAACCCAGCGCAATCCACCAGAGCTTGCCCGGCTTCTTTTCCAGCGGACTAATGATGTCTTCCGTGACTTGATGGTAGTCCTTGCTCCCATTGACCAGGGGCTCACGTACGGTTGACTCATAATGAAGCATAGCGTAAGGTTATGATGTTTGCAATCAAAAGTTCATTACAGCACATGCTGTACAGGCTCCACGTAAAAATCTTCCGGATCCTTGTTCACCACTTTCACCAGGTAATTCACATTCGGTAAGGTGTGCAAATCATCCAGCACGTAATAGAGCCTTGTATCTTTATTTTCTTCCCGGATCTGGCTGATGGCCGCCCCCGCGTCGTGCACATTGCCGAAGACAATAGCTTGAGTGGGGCAGGCTTGCTGGCAGGCGGTCATGGCTTCTCCATCCAGCAGCGGACGACCTGCTTTCTTGGCAGCCAGCTTTGCATCTTGTAGCCTTTGTACGCAGAAGCTGCATTTTTCCATCACCCCACGGCCGCGCACAGTCACATCGGGATTCAGCACCATCCGCGTAAGATCACTGTTCATATCGGCCGTATCCTTCAAATTATCGGCAAAGCTATCGGCCCCTTGCCAATCGCGCCAGTTGAAGCGCCGCACTTTGTACGGGCAGTTGTTCATACAATACCGGGTGCCAATGCATCGGTTATATACCATCTGGTTCAGCCCCTCATCACTGTGGTTGGTGGCGGCTACCGGACACACATTTTCACAAGGCGCATTATCACATTGCTGACATAGCATGGGCTGAAATACCACCTGAGGATTTTCCGGATCCCCCGAAAAATACCGATCAATACGTATCCAGTGCATTTCATGATGTGCCAGCACCTGATCTTTACCCACCACAGCCACATTGTTTTCAGCCTGGCAGGCGATGGTACAAGCTCCGCAGCCGATGCAGCTGTTGAGATCAATGGACATGCCCCATTTCAGACCCGGAAAATCAAAAATATTGGGATACAGGGTGCCTTGTGTGGCATAGTTTTCCCCTCCATAGCGTTCTCTTTCTTCGCGCTGTTCGCGGGTGGCTTCGCCAGGGTCTTCGTTATACTGGCGTTGAGTGGTTTCCAGGATAATGGGCCTGCCTTCGAAGCTGTTATGCGTTTGGGTAATTGCGAGCGGATAAGTTTCCCCCGTAAGGGTAAGGCTTACGGCTGGCTGATAATATTCAAACGTCTGATTTTGGGCGTTCAGGCTTACCCAGGGATAAGCATTTTTCCCTACGCCTCCGGCGGCCTTCCCCACTTCAGCGCTTCTGCCATATCCCACAGCCACCGCCACAACATCCTTGGGCATGCCCGGCAATACCAATACCGGCAGGCTCACTTCTTTACCACCGGCAGCAATGCGGGCTACGGGACGATTTAAATCGTTTTCGTTAAACCGGTTAATGGAAATACCTAATTTCCAGGCTAATGCAGGAGATATGCACACATAATTGTCCCATGTACATTTGCTGATAGGATCCGGCATTTCCTGCAACCAGGGATTATTGGCCCAGCGGCCACCGCGAATGCCCACTTTTTCGTAGAGCACCAACTCCAGTTCTCCCGGTTTGGGTTGATTGGCAAGCAGTTGTGCTGCAGCTGCCTGAACATCACCCTTGAAAGGAAGCCCGGCCAGATTTGATTGCTGAGGCTCAATGACACCGTTCTGAAGTGCCTGTTCCCAAGCTTCCAGTCCGCCCAACTTGGGCTCCCAGAACTTCATCAGATAAGCATGCCAATCGGGTTGAGGATTGCCCATCCAGGCCATCAGGCTTTCCTGAAAAGCACGGGTTTTGAACAGTGGGAATATGGTGGGTTGAATAAAGCTGTAGTAGCCGGTTTTGGGTTCTGCATCGCCCCAGCTCTCCAGATAATGATGATCCGGAGCCACATATCGACACAATACAGTGGTTTCATCTCTCCGCTCATTAAATGATACGGTGAGAGCCACTTTTTTTAAGGCGTTTGCAAACCGTTGTCCGTCGTAATAATCGTATACCGGATTGGCTCCATAGATCAGCAATGCACCGATTTTTCCGGCCTCCATGTCGGCAACGAGCTGCTGCATGTCGGCATCAATGCCTTTGCGGTAATTCACCGGTGCATTCCAATCGATGGTTTTTCCGCCAGCACCCAGCATTTCGTTAATCCCGTTCACCAGAATCTGAATCTGAGGATTATTGGATCCACAAACCACGAGTGCCTCTCCGGGATGAGAAGCCAGAAGTTTTGCTGCCCGTTGAATACCCTTTTGCAACGCTTCCTCATTCAGCGCAGGAACATTAGCCAGCTGCGGCTTGCCCATGGCCTGTGCCACAGCATTATAAAGATTCAACACGATGACAGGCAACTGAGAAGGGCGATGGGTGTAGCGATAATCGGCATTTGCGCCCGTGAGGCTCATGTAGCTTTCAAACTGGATATGCTGACTCAGATCGGCTTTTTTGCCTTTGATTTTGCGCGTCTGAGCATATTGGCTAGCAAATTCTACCGGCGAGAGCCAGGTGCCCAGGAAATCGGCGCCCAGGCTCACGATGGCTTTGGCATGTTCAAAATGATAGGAAGGAATGGCCCTTTTGCCATAGCTGGCTTCGTTGGCCAGCAGCATGCCTGCATAAGACACGGCATCATAAGTGATATGGCGGGTGCCGGGATATTTCTGGCTGAACTCCTGAATGAGCTGCTCGGTAGCCGGACTCATCAGGGTGGTAGTCAACAACACGATGGGGGCGCCTCCCAGATTGGCTAATCCCTGCGTCACAGCCTTATCAAGCTCTTCCCAGGTGGCTTCTTTGCCCTCAATCATAGGATAGCGCAGGCGGGCCGTATCGTAGAGGCTCAGCACAGAAGCCTGCACCATAGCCGATGTACCCCCCCGGGTGATAGAAGACGAGGTATTTCCTTCAATTTTGATGGGCCGCCCTTCCCGGGTCTTCACCACCACCGGACAATAATCGCCATCCTGCACGTAGGTGGAAGCATAATAATTGGGAACACCCGGCGTAATGTCCACCGGCTTATTGACGTATGGAATAACTTTTCTGACCTGAATTTCACAGCTGGCTGCAATGGTGGCTGCCGTGATGCTGAAACCCAAATATTTCAAAAAATCTCTTCTGGGTGTTTTGGCCTTCATCAGCTCATCAATCTCCCCGAAAGGCAATTCTTCACGAAATTCATTCCTGACCGTCTTCTGGTAAGAAGGGGTGTTGTACAACTCCTCCAATCCTTTCCAGTATTTTTTTTCGCTCATATGCAGAAACAGTAAAATGTGATATAATCAGGTTTCCGGATCTTCATACCCTTTAATAATGGCAACGCTGGCAATCAGTACCACCCAACATAGCCTCGGTTACGCTGTCGATTTTGCCTTCTTTTAGTTCTTCATGGTATTTCATGAAAATATTGCTGTAGTAAGCATTATCGGTGAAATGCACCTTGGTGGTGCGGTGGCAATTCACACACCAGCCCATGGATAAATCGCTGTATTGATAGACCACATCCATGTTCTGGATGGGACCATGGCAAATCTGGCACTGGATTTTACCCACAGCCACATGTTGTTCATGGCTGAAATACACGAAATCGGGCAGGTTATGGATCTTCACCCATTGAATGGGATGACCCGCATTCACATATTTGCGTTGTTTAGGATCCCAACCGGCGTAGTAATACAGTTTTTGAATCTCTGCCGTGCCATCTACGGGTTTGCCTTCCGGGGTGTAGAGCTGGGGGCCCGAATAGCTGTTGATGGCCATGTGGCAATTCATGCAAATATTTTGCGAGGGAATCATGGCATGCCGACTCTTCTCAGCTCCTGCATGGCAATACAAACAATTAATCTGATTGATACCGGCATGGACGCGATGGGAGTAAAAAATCGGTTGGGTGGGTTCATAGTTTTGTTGACGGCCGATGTTCACCGCAGCATTGGTGAGGAAATAGCCAGCCATGAGAAACAGCACGACCGACACGATAGCGATATAAGTTTTGTTTCGGTAAAAAGGAACGGGTTCCGGAGTCTCAATGCCTTCCTTTTCGTTGGCCATCCGATTCAGGCTCCTGTTGACCTGTAACAAGATCAGCGCTACAATAGCCAGTACCAGCGTGATGATGCCATACAGCAGGTTGTTGTTGCTTGCCGGTGCGGCAGTGGTGGTTTGCTGACCTCCTGCGGCAGGAGCAGCTGCAGCCTGTTTGGCTTCATCACCTACCTGCTTCACATAATCCAGGATATCGTCAATATCCTGAGTACTGAGCTGCGGGAAAGGTGGCATCTGCACGTGATTCCACTGGTTAAACAGGTTCACTGCATATTTATCCCCACTGGCAATGACGGCAGCAGAATTGTGTACCCAATTATAAATCCATTTCCGCCCGCCAGGGACTTCATTTTCTTTTCCGTAGAGGGCAGGACCCGTAGCATCCCGCAGGGGATTATGGCATTGCGCACAATTTTGCTGAAATAGCTGCTTGCCTCTTTGGGCATCGGCAAAGGCATGTTGGAAAGGAAGGGAAAACATGCAGGCCGTGAGGGAGCAAATCACCAGGTATTTGACAGTCCTCCCAAAATAACTAAGATCGCTCATGCTAACGTATTGGATTTTGGTTGAACTTCGGTTTTCCAAAAAAAGCGCCACAAAGTTAAGGTGCGCGGCTGACAATTTCTCAACAAATCCGAAAAATTATTTAAATCGTCCGTTAACCTTTGCTCAAAACCATGACGGATAAACAATTTTTTGTATTATCCCCCATTTCTATTTTTGTAATCATTTAACTTTAAGGTGTAGCATCTGCAAACAAGCCTTCGACGTTATTTCCCAACGATAAGGCAGTAAATTTGAATAATGTTTATATGAAAAAACTCGTCATCCTTGCC